>CAYYDL010000352.1:0-3981 GCA_964470545.1 uncultured Hyphomicrobium sp.
CATAAGGCGATCGACGTAAGTGCCTTCCCATCCGGCCGAGATCATCGCCTCGCGCTCGCGCTGCAATGAGCCGGAAAACCGCGGATTTACGAGCGGAAAATTGGCGTTGACGAGAAGATAGCCGGCGCGCGGCCCGGTCAACAGTCCGCGCCACGCCGGCGCGGTGAAATCGAAGCGCGGACACCCCGTGACGTGCAGCCGCTCGGCAGGGAGCGTTCCCGCCCTCACGAAGGCATCACGCAAGGTGGCACCCCAGAACATGTAGCCTTCAATCAATTCCGCATAGCCGTTGTCACGGATCGACGCGGCCAGCTCGGATGGCGAATTGGCGCCCTTTTCCGCGAGGACACCCCCTTCGGTATCAAGAACGAAAATCTTGGTGCCGGCCGCCGCGTACGCTTCAAGCAACTGCCGATTAGCGGGGCGGGCGTAGTTCACGATCAAAGCGTCGAGTCCCAGCCGGGGAATATCGACGCCCTGCTCGTACATCGGGATGATCGCGGGCTCAGCCCCACGCTTGGCGAGCTGATAGGCCAGCAGCGCCACCCCTGCGAGGTCCCGCTTCGGGTGATCGACGATCTGTCCGATCCGCATGATCAATCGTCAAAATGAACGTGGCAAAGATCCGGCTTCAAACCGCGAACACCGCACGCTCGATCGCGCTGGCACTTCCCACGACCTTAAATCTTGGATTGGGTTCCGGATAGATTCGCGGTGGGGGGAAGAACGTAGCGGTGTACAGGAGCCGCGCATGACCGGACTTGATGCGACTACCCATGTGCAGGCAGTGGGCCGTATCGACGATGAAACTCGAGAGACGCGGCGCGATCATCTCGCGCACGCTCGACGCGCCGATTTTCCCGGTCACGACAGCGTCCGGCAAATGGCTCTTCAGGGTGTTGCGAAACGACGCCGAGCCCTTTGCATCTATGAACGTGAACGGACCGTCGGCGGTATCCCTGACGTCGGTCAAATAGATGAAGAGCTTGCACACGCGCTTGTCGTCGTGATCAAGGTGCCACAGCTGGGAGTACGACAATTTTTCGTCGCTCATCGGCCGCGACAACGTAAGGAGTACATCAGAAAGCTGCGGCAGAACTCCGAGGTGACCTGAGATGATGCGCAGGATTTCCGGCTGCATCGCGAAGCGGACGAACGGATGATCGCTCGGGAACTGACCGTCGATCAGATCCTCGTCGAGCAGGCTCACCCAGAACCGCTTGTGCCCGAGCGTCTGGCGGGACGCCAACTCGTCAGTGCGGACGACCTTCGCTTCGGCATGAGCAGCGACACTCTCAGCCAATGTCCGGGAGGCGACGTCCGTGACATCGACGTAGCCAAATGTGTCGAGTTGCTTGGTCTTCGATGCAAGAAAATCGTTTTCGGGCAACTCGGCCATCAGTTTCCGCCGCCGCAGGACCTCCGGATAGTGGAGCGCGGTCAAAGCGCCCTTTACGATCCAACCAAGATCCGTGCGGTTGACGTGCCAAAGCGCGCGCCGAAACGTACTGATCTTCTGCGCCTTTGCCGCCACCGGCATGGTGGTAGCGGTAGCGTCGGTCATGTTGAACGCTCCCGGTCGAGGCTTAAGGCCCGCATTTGGCCCCGATCCTGCTGCAACAGACGTTTACGACATCCCACCCACGAGGTAAAGCTTGCGTATTCGCCGCCAACGGACAATGACGCGATAATTGGCCCAATGGGAACAAGGCGTTACGGCACAACCGTGAGGCGTCGTGAGGCCCTACACTTTGCGACAGCTCGGCGATCCGAGACGAGCCCTAGAACTGGTAGCCGACGTGCTGAGGGCGATCACTCGCCGGATCCAGGCAAATGCCTGCATTAGTGCTCAAGAGGTGTCGGGAGCGCGCGAAATGCGGCCGCCAACCGAGCGAGGACGGGATGAGCACGAACGTCACTACGTCGCGGTGCTCGCGAAGCGGGCTGACCGCACGATGAATCGCCTGACCATTCTGAAAAAGTATTCGGGTCCCAACAGGACCCTCGACCGCGGCTGTTGTGCGGTCATCGTCGAGAGTTTCGACAAACCGATCGTAAAGGCTCCGGTCGATGAACCCTCGATGCCGTAGCTCATCGCTGAACTCACGCTTCTTCAGCCGTATCGCGCCGGTGTCGCGAACGACGGGGTCCAGGTACACCATCAACTTGATTTCTTGTTGGGGGCAATTGTCGACGTGCCATTTGAAACTGGACTCCGGCTTTGCCGGGGTCGGCACCGTCCGATAGAAGTAGATGCCGAAAATCTTGAAATGACTTTGGTAATAACTTTCCAGGACGGCCTCGAGCTCCGGATCGATAAAATCGACGATCTCGGGCACGTTTTCGACGCCATCGACCATCCTCGTTATGCCTTCGCCAACTCGGAAACCGCCCCCCTGCTTCTCGAATAAACGATCGACCTTGATGCGCAGATTGTCCAGATCCGACGCCGACATTTGGGCCGGCGGCGGCAGAACCTCGTAACCCGTGCGTCGAAAACGTTCCGCAGTTGCCTGTTCTTCGGCTGTCGATCCATGCAAGGACGACCAGTTCCGGCGACACCTTCGCTGGTATGCCGCGTAGCGAAGATTAATCACAGCCGAGTGGTTGTTGCCGAACAGCCTTTGTCTTACGTAGCGTCGGGTTCCCGACGCCAAACTTCTCAAGCGCTGCACTGCTTCGTTCCCCCTGGATCCGTCTCTCGCGACGGAGAATAAGCCGTCTAGACAGTCGGCGCAATAATGCGCTGCCATCAGTGTCCGCTGCCGATTTCATCTTCGTTCGAAGTTCGCGCGTGCGCACGATGCCGGGAAGTCACGCCAACGCCAGATCGCGTCCATCCGCAGCACCTGATAGCACCAAGCCTACTTGAGAATAAGCCTGACCATCAGCGGCGACCGCTTGCACTGTTGTGCCGCATAATCCCAACTCACAGGCACGGTTTTTTCGTCGGCGGCACGAGCGGAGGAGGCTACTCGGATCACCCCTGGCAGTTCCGAGCCATTCGCAAGCAACTCGGTACAACCATCAGGCGTAATCTCATAGAAATCCCAAATCAGATAGTCGCCCTCTTTCCTAATTTCGCTGCTACCCCAAGGGGAAGAAAATTCGTCGTTGCGAACGAATGCCTCTGGGACATGCACGCCGACACCACGCATCGACTTGAGAGCAATCGCGCCGCTGTCTTGCCGGGCCTTAAGCAAGGTGACGCGCTGGCGGGCAAGGTCCTTCACCGCTTCCAAGGCACTCGCATTTTGTCTGCGGATTCCGATCTCACTCTCGAAATGCTTTGTCCCTGCCCATACGTTGATACTCAAGAAAATGAGCACGACGGCTCCGCCGAGCCAATACATCGTGGGTGCACCGGCACTCGCATCAGTCGCTATTGTCGGGCCCTGCATCCAAGCACCCTTTATGTGCGCAGAAAGGCACCCTAAGGCCATAGCATCAGCGACACAAGGCGCCGGAATTGCCTGCAAACACCGCTTACTCTTGCTCAATCAGCATCGCAATGCTAAGCGGCTGCCCGATGGACCAGCAGGTAAGAATGGGAAAACCCACGCCCAAGTTCGGCTACAGAGCAGACATCGACGGGTTGCGTGCCGTCGCGGTTTTTTCAGTGCTTTTGTTTCATTACGGCGCACCAATCCGGGGCGGATTTACGGGCGTCGATATTTTCTTCGTCATCAGCGGATTTCTAATTACGCAGATCATGGCGCAAGAAATGGCCGCCGGCGATTTTAGCGTGCTCGGCTTTTACGATCGCCGAATGCGTCGCATTTTGCCTGCGCTTCTTACCATGTTGGCGGCCGTTCTCTGCGCCGGCGTATTAACGCTTCTGCCCGGAGACTACGCTTCTCTCGCCGCCAGCAGTGCGACTGCCGCGTTCGGCGTATCGAACTTCTTCTTTCTTTTTCATACCGGCTATTTCGATCAGATCGCCGAGCTTATGCCGCTCCTGCACACCTGGTCGCTCGCGGT
>CAYYDL010000353.1:0-7462 GCA_964470545.1 uncultured Hyphomicrobium sp.
CTGGCCCATGATGTCGAGACGCTGCTCGAAGATGACCTTGCGCTGGTCATTCATCACGTCGTCGTACTTCAGGATCTGCTTGCGGATGTCGAAGTTGCGCTGCTCGACCTTCTTCTGCGCCGTTTCGAGGGATTTGTTCATCCACGGATGCGTGATCGCTTCACCTTCCTTGAGGCCAAGCGTCTGGAGCACCTTTTCCATGCGCTGCGATCCGAAGATGCGCATCAGATCGTCGTCAAGCGCGAGATAGAATTTTGATCGGCCAGGGTCGCCCTGACGGCCCGAACGGCCGCGAAGCTGATTATCGATACGCCTGCTTTCGTGCCGCTCCGTCGCGAGAACGTAGAGGCCGCCGGCGTCAAGCGCCTTTTTCTTCTTTTCGGCGACGTCCGCAACCAGCTCGGCGCGCTTCGAGGAAATCGCGGATTCGTCCGGCGGCGTGCCCTTCTGGGTTTCCTCGGCGATCCAATCGCGCAGGCGGAATTCGGCGTTGCCGCCAAGCTGAATATCCGTACCACGGCCGGCCATGTTGGTCGCGATCGTCACCGCACCCGGCTGACCGGCCTGTGCGACGATATTGGCTTCCTGCTCGTGATAGCGTGCGTTCAGAACCTGATGCGGGATTGGGAATTCCTTGCCCTTCGCCTCATTGGCGAGCTTCGTCAGGAGCGCAGCCATATCGGTGAAATGCTTACGTAGTTCTTCTTCCTTGCCGGGCTTCAGAGCCGCCGCCTGCTGCTCGAGCTGATGGGCAAGATCCTTGAAATACTTTTTGTCTTTCAGAAGCTCGGATAGCTGCTCTGATTTCTCGATCGAGGTCGTGCCGACGAGGATGGGCTGACCGCGGCTCTTGGCTTCGGCGATCGACTGCACGATGGCCGCGAGCTTCTCGCGCTGCGTGCGGTAAATCTCGTCGTCCTCGTCGACGCGGCTGACCGGAAGGTTGGTCGGGATTTCGATGACTTCCAGGCCGTAGATATCGAGGAACTCGCTGGCCTCGGTCATCGCCGTACCGGTCATGCCGGCGAGCTTCTTATAGAGGCGGAAGTAGTTCTGGAACGTGATCGACGCCAGCGTCTGGTTCTCGGGCTGGACCTCGACGTGCTCCTTGGCTTCGAGCGCCTGATGCAGACCTTCCGAATAGCGACGCCCAGGCATCATACGGCCGGTGAACTCATCGATGATGACGACCTGGCCGCCTTTGACGATGTAATCCTTATCGCGCTGGAAGAGCTTGTGCGCCTTCAGCGCCTGCGTGAGGTGGTGGACGATCGTGACATTGTCGATGTCGTAGAGCGTGCCCTTGAGGAGGCCGGCTGCTTCGAGCGCCTGCTCCATCTTTTCGTTGCCGGCTTCGGTGAAGGAAACCTGGCGCTGCTTTTCATCAAGTTCGAAATCTTCCGGCGTGACGATCTTCATCATCTCGTCGATCTGCTGATAGAGATCGGCACGGTCTTCGAGGGGGCCGGAGATGATCAGCGGGGTGCGGGCTTCGTCGATCAGGATCGAGTCGACTTCGTCGACGATGGCGTAGGCATGGCCACGCTGCACCATCTCGGAGTAATTCATCTTCATGTTATCGCGAAGATAATCGAACCCAAGCTCGTTGTTCGTGCCGTAGGTCACGTCGGCGCCGTAAGCCGCCTTGCGGTCTTCGTCCGACATGTCGTGGATGATGCAGCCGACCGTCAGCCCGAGGAAGCGATAGACCTGCCCCATCCAATCGGCGTCGCGCTTGGCCAGGTAATCGTTGACCGTGACGACGTGGACGCCCTTCCCGGTCAGGGCGTTGAGATAGACCGGAAGGGTTGCAACGAGCGTCTTGCCTTCGCCTGTCTTCATCTCGGCGATATCACCCTGATGAAGCACCATGCCGCCAATGAGCTGCACATCGAAATGGCGCTGCCCAAGCGTGCGCTTGGCAGCTTCCCGAACGGTCGCGAATGCCGGGACGAGTAGATCGTCGATGGAGGTGCCTTCGGCGAGCTGCTTACGGAACGTTACGGTACGGGCCCGCAACTCTTCGTCGGAAAGGTTCTGAAGCTCGTCTTCGAGGGCGTTGATCGCGGCCACGCGCGAGCGAAAACCCTTGACCCTCCGTTCATTGGATGAGCCGAAGATTTTCGAAGCGAGACTACCGAACGAGAGCATATTTAAGTCCGTCCCTACAAATTCGTGAGGCCACGCAAACGCGCAGCCGGCTCAGTTCCAATCGCCGGGCAGCATTCAGCAAAAAATGCGCGGCAAGGGGACCTCCCCGCCACGCCTGCGTCAACGTTCCCTCGGCGCTGTTCATTTGCGCGGTCGAGACGGGCTCGAAGGCCCGATCCGATTAGCCGGAGACATAAGAACTCGCCCCCCTGACTGTCAATGTTTTGCGGCCAAAGGTCGGGGACGGCCAATTTCCGGTTCCGTCCGAGAATTAACTTGGTTTTCTCGCTTCGGGCCGCTATCGAGGCGCGCTTGTTGGCCGCTCGCGTGCGGTTGTGCCGTCATACCTGAATGAACAGCAAGACGGCCGTTTTTTTCGGTCGCTAGAACCCCAATGCGGAGCCAATCGCACATGAAGCGTATCGCCCTGACCATTCTCGCTTTGGCGCTGACGAGCGCTGCAGCGCCGCTGACAGCCATCGCCGAAGACAAGGTTGTGGCGACGATCGACGGGAAACCCATCACGGAGGGTGATCTCGCCGTCGCCGAAAGCGAAATCGGTTCCGATATGGGCACGATGCCGGCGGATCAGAAGCGGACCTCGCTTCTCGAATTTCTCATCGACAATCAACTCTTTGCGGAGGCGGCCGAAACCGAAAAGCTGAACGAGGGGCCCGATTTCCAGACCCGCCTCAACTATCTGAAGCGTCGGGCGCTCCGCGAGCTTTATTTCGATAAGGTCATCAAGGCTTCCGTGAGCGATGCCGATGCGCGCAAGGTTTATGACGAACAGGTGAAGCTTTTGAAGCCGGAAGAGGAAGTATCGGCGCGGCATATTCTGGTCGATACAGAAGCAGAAGCTAAAGCTCTGAAAGAAAAGATCGATAAAGGCGCTGACTTCGCGCAGCTCGCCAAGGAAAATTCAAAGGATCCGGGATCGAAAGACGACGGTGGCAATCTCGGCTACTTTGGCCACGGACAAATGGTGCCTCAGTTCGAAGAGGTCGTCTTCAAGTTGAAGAAGGGGGAGGTCTCCGATCCGGTCAAGACGCAGTTCGGCTGGCATCTGGTCAAGCGTGAGGACCGTCGCGTGAAGCAGCCGCCGGCATTCGAGATCGTCAAGGATCGCATCATTCAGTCGATGCTGCTCAAGAAGGCGCAGCAGACGGCGGTCGCACTGCGGACCAAGGCGAGAATCGACATCGTCGACCCGCAGATCAAGAAGGCCGTCGATGACCGCAACGCGATGATTCAGCAGCAGTCGCAGCCGAAGGCGGTCGACGCGCCGAAGACCGCCCCAGCGCCCTGATCAGAGCCTTACCATTGAAAGATTGTCGTCGGGCCGCTTGATTATGGCGGCCCGATCTGTTTCACGGAGCCTCCTGAACCCCGGAGGTCGCCCATGGGCAAAGTCACGAGCGTTTCGCCGTTTGCACCTGAAACTCTCGCGAAACTTCCCGTTGTAGAGGGTGTAGCGTTCGCGACCGCTGCAGCCGGCATCCGTTACAAGAACCGTACCGACCTGCTGCTGGCCGTGCTCCAGGAGGGAACGGCCGTCGCGGGCGTCCTGACGCAATCGAAGACGGCGTCGGCGCCGGTGCTGGCTTGTCGGAAGCACCTCAAAAAAGGGGAAGCACGGGCCCTCGTCGTCAACTCAGGCAACGCCAACGCTTTTACCGGAAAGAAAGGAAGCGAGGCTGTCGAGATCACGGTTGCACATGCGGTCGAGGCCGTCGGGTGCAAGCCGCACGAGGTTTTTGTCGCCTCGACCGGCGTGATTGGCGAGCCGCTCGACGCGGGAAAGTTCGCGTATCTTCTCGATGATCTGGCAGACCGTGCAGAGCCGGACGCTTTCGAAAAGGCTGCGCGGGCCATCATGACGACGGACACCTATCCGAAGCTCGCGACGCGGACGGCGCTCATCGGTGATGTCGAGGTAACGATCAACGGCTTCTGCAAGGGCGCCGGCATGATCGCGCCGGACATGGCGACGATGCTGTGCTTCATCTTCACGGACGCCGCAATATCACCGGAAGCGCTACAGGAACTTCTGGCGGAGCACGCCCAGACGACTTTCAACTGCATGACCGTCGATGGAGACACGTCGACGAGCGATACCTGCTTGATTTTTGCGACGGGCGCGGCTGCGGCGCGGGGCCAGAGGGAAGTCACCAAAGCCAAATCGAAGAGGCTCAGTGCCTTTTCCGAAGCGCTTTTCGATCTGATGCGCGATCTTGCGATCCAAGTTGCGAAGGATGGCGAGGGACTGTCGAAATTCGTGACGTTCGAAGTCACGGGTGCCAAGTCCTGGCACGCTGCACGGGCCATCGCCCTTTCGTGCGCGAATTCGCCGATCCTCAAGACTGCGATTGCAGGCGAAGATCCGAACTGGGGCCGCGTCGTGATGGCGGTCGGCAAGTCGGGCGAAGCGGCGGATCGGGATAAGCTTGCGATCTGGTTCGGACCGCATTGCGTGGCCCACGACGGCGAGCGTGCCGACGACTACGACGAAAAAACCGTCGCGGCCTACATGAAGAATCGAGAGATCGTCATTCGCGTCCACGTCGGGGTCGGCAAGGCCGCGGCGCGGGTGTGGACCTGCGATCTGACGCACGACTATGTTTCAATCAACGCCGACTATCGGAGCTAACGGACACGATCAATGGAGCACAGCTTCTGGAAAGAGCGCTGGCAGCGTGGAGAGATCGGCTTTCACCAGCCGCATATCCATGCACAACTGCAAAAGTTCTGGCCCGATCTCCGGTTACCGAAGGGCAGCGCAGTTTTCGTGCCGCTTGCCGGCAAGTCCCGAGACATGGCTTGGCTCGCGGAACAAGGCCATAAGGTTATTGGCGCCGAGCTGTCGGAGCTTGCGGTTCGGGATTTCTTCAAAGAATCTGATCTGACGCCTGTCGTGACGCCGAGCGTGCCCTTTCAGATCTTCGAAGCAGGTCCATTCAAGATCTACCAGGGCGATTTCTTTGCGATGCCCCAGGAGGCACTTCGCGACGTTGCCGCGTGCTATGACCGGGCGGCGTTGATTGCTCTGCCGCCCGACATGCGTCCCCGTTACGCCGAGAAGCTGGCAGCCGTATCGCCCGCAAAGGCCGTGCTTTTCCTCGTCACGATCGAGTATCCGGAGGGGGAGATCACCGGACCGCCCTTCTGCGTGACGCGCGACGAAGTACGCTCCCTGTATCGCCAGCATTTTGACATCGATATTCTGGAGGCGCGCGACCGGCTCGATGCCAACGACAATCTGAAAAAGCGCGGCATCACAAGACTTGAAGAGATCGCTTTTGTCCTGAGGCGCAAGGCATGATGCCATTGCTGCTCGTCGCGGCCGTCGCCTTGATCGACGACGACGGCCGCGTGCTGATCGCCCAGCGCCCAAAGGGTAAATCCATGGCCGGTCTCTGGGAATTTCCAGGCGGCAAGATTGAGCCCGGCGAAACGCCTGAAGATGCGCTTTGCCGCGAGATCAAAGAAGAACTCGACATCGCGCTTTGCCGGACGTGCCTCGCGCCATTCAACTTCGCGAGCTACGCCTATGAAGACTTCCACCTTCTGATGCCGCTCTATCTCTGCCGCACGTGGGAGGGCGAAATCCATCCGCATGAAGGGCAGACAATCAAATGGGTTCGCGGCGTCGATCTCAGTCGCTACCCGATGCCACCCGCTGACGAGCCGCTCATTCCGTGGCTCCGGGATTTTTTGAACGAGCTTTCAAAACATCCGTCAGGCTGACCGTTGCGGACCCAGGCTGCAGCGGCTTCTGCTGACTTTCGTGCGGCGCCCATCCCGTCAGCGTGACGATCTCGAAGGTCGCAGGAATACGGCCATTCGCGAGGGCGAAACGCTCGTGATAGATCTCCGCAGCGCGAAGCAACAGTCCACGCGTCACAGGCGTCCGGCGGCGCTCGACGAGCGGGTTGCTTGCGGCCATGGCCTTCAGTTCCTGCATCAGAGCGAGGGGAGACGAATAGGTCACCTCGATCACGTCATTGTCGGCGACTGGCAGCGCGAAGCCAGCGCGCTGGAGGAGACCGCCCAACTCGCGCACATCCGCGAAAGGCGCAACGCGGGGAGAGGCTCCGCCCAACAGTTCATCCTCGGCCAAGATCCAGGCTTCGCGCAGCTCTTTCAGCGTTTCACCGCCGAGAAGGGCACCGAGGAACAAACCGTCCGGTTTTAAGGCGCGGTTGATCTGGACAAGCGTGCCAGGAAGATCGTTGATGAATTGGAGTGACAGTCCCGAAACAATGAGATCGAGACTCGCCGCCGCAAACGGCAAAGCTTCTTCTTCCGCGACGACTTTCAGACCTCCGCCGGGCGCTAGAGAAACGATAGACGGCTCGATATCGATCATGCAGCCAATGGAAGGGAGGCGTCTCAGCCGCGCAGTCAGAAGACCGTGATAGGCACCGATACACGCGCCAACTGGAAATTCGCGACGAACCAGCGCCAGCCGGTCGGCGAAATCCTCTGCGACCCGCTCCAAAAGAAAATCGGGAAGGCGTTCGCCTGCGCTCCGTCGCGCGATGCGGTCGCGGCGGCGTCGAAGCAATTTGCGATCGAAGATCTGCGGCGCGGCTGCCATTTGTGTGTCTTTCCGAAAGGCGCTGGTGAGGGCCAGTCACTCTCGCGCCCGTTAGCCCGTTGCGCTAGAGTTGCGCAATGATGGACAGTACCACGGCCGGGCAGGATGAAGCTGGCGATACGGGCGAGCGCGTTGCGGCAACATTCCGTCCTCTCGTGAGGTGGGGCCGCGCAGCGCTCGACCTCGTGCTACCGCCGCTCTGCCTTGGCTGCCAGAGCCGTATTATGGATCACGATGCGCTTTGTCCGGCCTGCTGGCGGCAGATTGCTTTCATTCAGCCGCCACTCTGTGATCGACTTGGCCTTCCGCTCGCCATCGATACCGGCGGACTAATGCTCTCGGCTGCGGCAGTCGCCGATCCGCCGGACTATGATCGGGCCCGTGGCGTCGCCCGTTTTGACGGATTGATGCGCATGCTCATTCACGGTTTCAAATTTCACGACAGCCATAACGCCCGGCGGCTCTTCGGACGATGGATGGCTGTCGCAGGCCAAGATTTGCTGGCGGACGCTGACCTTCTCGTGCCGGTGCCGCTGGCGCGATGGCGGCTGCTTTCCCGGCGGTTCAACCAGGCGCAGATTTTGGCGGCCGAGACCGGGCGACGCGCCCGTATTCCGGTCAATCCCTTTGCCATCGTGCGCCGCCGCTCGACGCATCAGGTCGGGCTGACGCGTGCCCAGCGGCTGAAAAATGTCTCCGGCGTTTTCCGTG
>CAYYDL010000354.1:0-9639 GCA_964470545.1 uncultured Hyphomicrobium sp.
GATGCTGCGCAAGAAGGGCGTAGTCTGAAAATTCGTCGAATTCTACGGCCCCGGCCTCGATTCGATGACGCTGGCCGACCGCGCCACGATCGGCAACATGGCGCCGGAATACGGTGCGACCTGCGGCTTTTTCCCGGTCGACAAGGAAACACTAAATTACCTGATGATGTCGGGCCGCGACTCGCATCGCATCGCGCTCGTCGAAGCTTACTGCAAGGCGCAAGGCCTTTATCGCGAGACGGGCTCCGCCGATCCGGTCTTCACCGATACGCTGTCGCTCGACCTTGGAGAAGTCGTGCCCTCGATGGCGGGTCCGAAACGGCCGGAAGGCCGCATCGCGCTTCCCGACATCAAGAGCGGCTTCGCAACGGCTCTTGCGAACGAGTACAAGAAGCCCGACGAACTCGGAAAGCGTGTTCCGGTCGAAGGAGAATCCTTCGACATCGGCCACGGCGATGTCGTGATCGCAGCGATTACGAGCTGCACCAACACATCGAACCCGAGCGTGCTGATCGCAGCCGGCCTTCTCGCACGCAACGCGGTAAAAGCCGGCCTGACGAGCAAACCCTGGGTAAAAACATCGCTCGCACCCGGATCGCAGGTCGTTGCCGCCTACCTGTCAGAGGCCGGCCTTCAGCCTTATCTCGACCAGATCGGCTTCAATCTCGTCGGTTTCGGCTGCACCACGTGCATCGGAAATTCAGGCCCCCTGGCCCCGCCGATTTCGAAAGCGATCAACGACAATGGCATCGTCGCGGCGGCCGTCCTTTCCGGCAATCGCAACTTTGAAGGCCGCGTCAGCCCCGACGTGCAGGCGAACTATCTCGCGTCCCCGCCGCTCGTCGTCGCCTATGCGCTTGCGGGCTCGGTCCAAAGGGATCTGACTAAAGAACCGCTTGGGCAAGGCAAGGACGGCAAACCTGTTTTCCTGAAGGACATCTGGCCGACGACGCAGGAAATCCAGAAGTTCATTGCCGAGAACATCACGCGCGAGATGTTCAAATCGCGCTATGCCGACGTCTTCAAGGGCGATGACAACTGGCAGGGCATCGCGACGAGCGGCGGGCTGACCTATGGATGGAACGGCGCCTCCACCTACGTTCAGAATCCGCCGTACTTCCAGACCATCGCACGCCAAGCGAAGCCTGTCGGCGACATCGTCAATGCGCGCGTTCTGGGTCTCTTCGGCGACAAGATCACGACCGACCACATCTCACCCGCCGGCTCGATCAAGACGTCGAGCCCGGCCGGCAAGTATCTCCTCGATCACGGCGTGCAGCCCGTCGACTTCAACCAGTACGGCACACGCCGCGGCAACCACGAAGTGATGATGCGCGGCACCTTCGCCAACATTCGCATCAAGAACCACATGGTCAAGGATGCAAACGGCAACGTGAAGGAAGGCGGCCTGACGATCCATTATCCGTCAGGAAAGGAGATGCCGATCTACGACGCCGCGATGATCTACGAGCAGGAAGGCGTCCCGCTCGTCGTGTTCGCCGGCATCGAATACGGCAACGGCTCGTCGCGCGACTGGGCGGCGAAGGGCACGAATCTGCTGGGCGTCCGCGCCGTCATTGCGCAGTCGTTCGAGCGCATCCACCGTTCAAACCTGGTCGGCATGGGCGTCGCCCCGTTCGTCTTCACCGAAGGAGCGTCCTGGGAATCGCTTGGTCTCAAAGGCGACGAGCGGATCACCATTCCGGGTCTCGCCAACGTCAAACCGCGCGAGGTCATCACCATGACGGTGACGCGGCCCGACGGATCGGCCCTTTCTGTGCCGATCCTCTGTCGGATCGATACGCTCGACGAGATCGAGTACTTCAAGAACGGCGGCATCCTGCACTACGTACTGCGCAACCTCGCGGCTTGACGGGAATGCGAGCGCAAGCTGCTGCTGTCCTCGCCCAGAGCGAGGAACAGCAGGAGTTCGGCGCGCTCAAGAATTTGGGTATCCGAGCCGCGGTTCGAGCCGCTCGAAGGTCGTGGACATGGCCCATCCGTGGGTCATGGGCAATCCGATATGCCCATAGAGGATCGAGAGTTGCAGTTCCGCCGACCATTCCGTCGCGTGCTTGACGGAAGCCAAGTAGAGGGCCGTCGCAAGTCCCGTTCGATCCGCGCCGCCTTCGCAATGGATAAGGAGCGGTTTAGGCAGCTTTGCGAAGAGATCCAACAGTGCCGCGACGGCCGCGTCGTCCAGCGGCCGGTTGGCTTTCAACGCAAGATCGGCATGCGCCAGCCCATTCCGTGAAGCAGCGGCAATCTCATCCCGATACCAAGGCTTGTCCGGAAATGTGCCTCTCAGATTAAGCACCGATTTGATGCCGTAAGTGCGCACATAACGATCGATGTCGTCACCCCGCGGCTGAGCGGAGCGATAGAGCTCTCCCGCGACAACCTCGTGAAAATTGCCTCCGCTAATCTCGATGCCCGCATATGCCGCCGGTAACGCCACGAAGGCGGCGAGCGTAATGAGAATTCGACGGACGAGAGAAATGCGTTTTTTCTTCATCTCGTGATGATCCGTTGCGGCGGGCAAGATCCATAAGGCGGCTCTGATGGTTTCTTTCCGGCCAGGAGGAAGCAAATATCACGGCGCGACGTCGCACAGACCCGTCTGTGATAGCCTCGGGACCAGATTTCTCGTGCAGGGTCACTGGTTTGTGAGATTACTTACGTCCGTTTCACTTTGTGCAAACTCCTGCGGTAGGTCAAATAGGTCGAATGGCTGGGTGGGCGGCGTCGGAAGATAAAATGCGTTTTCACCAGATCCTGCTGGCGGTCCTCGCCATAATTGCGAGCGCCCTGCCAGCCGCGGCGCAAGAAGTCGCCGTCGGAGAGCAGACGGACAAGCCGCCAAAAGCCGTGATCGAACTCTTCACGAGCCAAGGCTGTTCATCCTGCCCGCCGGCCGATGCACTCCTGAAAACGTTCGCCGACGACCCGTCTGTCATCGCGATTTCGCTGCCGGTCGATTACTGGAATTATCTCGGCTGGAAAGATACGTTTGCATCCCCCCGCAACACCGAACGCCAAAGAAATTATGCGCGCGCCCGCGGCGATGGAGCAATCTATACGCCGCAGGCCGTGATCAATGGCGTCATTCCTGTGAACGGAGCCTCGAAAGACGACATAGAACAGGCCATCGCCACCACATCGAAAGCCGGCGGCCCTCACCAAATTCCGGTCCGTTTCTGGCAAGAACGCAATACGTTGAATTTCGCCTTGGGACAGGAAGGACAGGGCCATGCCCCCCGCGAAGCAACGATTTGGCTCGGCGTTGTCCAGATGTCGGGATCAGTTCGCATCAAAGGCGGTGAAAACGCCGGCAAGGAGCTGACCTACACCAACATCGTGCATGAGTTGATCCCCATCGGCATCTGGAAGGGCCAGCCGATGCAGGTGCAATTGCCCCGTGCCGAGATGATGCAGGCGAACGTTCAGAAGGTCGTAGTGCTTCTCCAGGAAGGCCGCAGCGGCCCGATCATCGGCGCGACGATGGCAGGGCTGTGGTAAGCACGCTCGCCATCGCAAGTGTTGCCTTTCGTTTCCGGCCAGGTCCCTCACCTGCCCCTGCGGGCCTCCTCTCCCGTTCCTGGAGCAGAGGTCTTCCCTCTCCCGAGGGAGAAGGAGCCCCCCGAAGGGGCTGATGAGAGGCTCAATCGAATCAAGCCGCCAGTCCGCGCTTTTTCAGCAGGCCCTCGATCTTCGGAGGCCGCCCGCGAAACGCCACGTAGGCTGCATGTGGGTCGCGCCGGTTGCCCGCGGAATAGATGAACTCGTGAAGCTTTTTGGCCGTCGCCGGATGAAAGACGTTGCCCGCCTCTTCGAAGGCGGCGAAGGCATCGGCATCCATCACCTCCGACCAGAGATAGCTGTAATAGCCGGCGGCATAGCCCGACATGATGTGCATGAAGTGCGGCAGCCGGTGACGCATCACGATCTCTTTCGGCATGTCGATGGCTTGTAGCGTATCCCGCTCGAAGCCTTCGACGTCGCCGATATCCTTGAGGTCCGCCGAATAGAGCGCCATGTCGACGAGCGCCGAGGATGTATATTCGACGGTCGCGAAGCCCTGGTTGAAATTGCGCGCGGCGGTCAGCCGTTGGCGGAGCACCTTCGGCATCGGTTTCCCCGTCTTGTAATGCAGCGCATGCTTTTCGAGCACATCGGACGTCGAAAGCCAATGCTCGTAAAGCTGCGAGGGAAGCTCGACGAAATCGCGCGTGACCGACGTTCCCGAAATCGACGGATACGTGACGTTCGACAACAACCCGTGCAAGCCGTGCCCGAATTCGTGAAACAGCGTCCGTGCATCATCGAACGAGAGAAGCGGTGGCTCGCCGTTTCCGCCTTTGGTGAAATTCAAGACATTGACGATAATCGGCGTCTGCCCCTTCCCGAGCTTGTGTTGCGAGCGGAACGACGACATCCAGGCGCCGGAACGCTTTGTTGGCCGCGCGAAATAATCGCCCATGAAAATGCCGACGTGCGCGCCTTTCTTGTCGAGCACTTCCCAGACCCTGACGTCGGGATGATAGCGCGGCAGGTCCTTCCGTTCCTTGAACTTCAACCCGAACAGCCGCGTTGCCGTGTCGAACGCCGCGCGAATCATGTGATCGAGTTCGAGATAGGGCTGCAGCTTCGACTCGTCGAAGTCGTACTTCGCCTTGCGAACTTTTTCCGAATAGTATCGCCAGTCCCAGGGCATGATTTCGGAATTGTCGCCGGAACGCTGCGCTTCTGCAGCGAGCGCATCCCGTTCGTCGCGTGCGCGGTCCACCGCCTTGTCCCATACCGCCCGCAGGAGTTCATCAACGGCAGTCGGCGTTTTAGCCATCGTGTCCTGCAGGCTGAATTCCGCAAAAGAGTTGAAGCCCATCAGGCGCGCGTATTCTCCGCGCAGCGCCACGGCTTCGGCGACGATCTGACGATTGTCGGTGTCGCCCTCGCGCGCACCACGGCTGATCCAGGCATTGAATGCCTGCTCCCTGAGATCGCGACGGGCCGAATACGTGAGAAACCCTTCGACACTCGATCGAGCGAGTGTGATGATCGCCTTGCCGGGAAGGCCTGCGTCGGCCGCCGCGCGCTGAGCGCTCTCCTTGAAAGTCTCGGGCAACCCCACAAGATCGTTCTCGCCTTCGAGCACGAGCCGCCACGACTGCTCGTCCTTCAAAACATTCTGCATGAACTGCGTGACGAGCGTTGCAAGCCGCGCGTTGATTTCTTTGACCCGCGACTTGTCCGCGGCAGAGAGTTTCGCTCCGGCACGAACGAATTCGAGATGATGTCGCTCCAGCACGCGAAGATCTTCGTCGTTGAGCTTCAGTGCGTGGCGCCGCTCATAAAGATCGTCGATGCGCTTGAAGAGCGCCTTGTCGAGCAGAATTTGCGTTTCATGCGCTGCAAAGCGGGGGGCCATGTCCCGCGCGATTTCTTGCAATTCCGGCGTCGCGTCCGAGCCTTCGAGGTTCCAGAAGATCGATGCAACTCGCGAAAGCTGCCAACCGCTTTTCTCAAGCGCCACGATCGTATTCGAAAACGTGGGTTTCGACGGATTGCGCGCGATTTTTTCGATTTCCGCCTTGTGTTCTCGAAACGCCGCCTCAAGCGCCGGCTTGAAATGACGCGCTTCGATTTTTTCGAAAGGCGGCATCGCGAATTCACCGTTCCATTTCGCCATTAATGCATTGACGCTGGGCTTGGAACGAGGCTTCGAGGCCGACTTGGGTTTTGCTATCATTTTGAGATCTATATCCGAATTCCCCGCATTGTAACTATATATACGCACAAAATGCACGGCGTGCTCAAATGAAACCGTGGCAATATCGCAATGCCGAAAGGACCGGCTTTGCGGAGCCGGTCCTTCGGGACGTGACGGGTTGGGGAGAGGGCACATCCGCATGGAAGCAGATGCGCGATCACAGGGAGCGTTGCCTGAGGACCCGACTTCGAAACTATGGCCCCGGGGGGCTGGGGGGCTAATTTCCAGAGCCGGTCCTTTGAAATCGGACCCAAAGGCAACGGTTATCTCTATCGCGTTTTAATACGGCGGATTGGAGCCGTGCCTGAGTCTTGAATTTGTCGGGGTCGCGGTATTTCCGTGCTTGGTCTCCAAAACTGTTCATCCTGTTCATCAGACACTTTGAGCCGCAGGTTTCTTGCGTGCTCTCTTGCTTTCCGCGAGCATTGGCGCAATCTTTAACTGTCAACGATTGGACGGCGCCGTTTGAGCGAGACAACCGACCCGATAGTTTTTCGCCCGCGCTCGGCGGGCGCGCTTGGATCTTCCGATCTTAGTTCGGAGCCAAGCCGACGAACCACATTCGATCGCTACGAGTTGATGGCAATTCTCGATCTTTATGGTCGAAAAGTCGCTGCTGGCGCTTGGCGCGACTACGCGATCGACCTCCTGCGCGACAAAGCTGTCTTCTCGGTCTATCGCAAGGCGAGCGAATATGCCCTCTACCGCATCGAGAAAGATATGCGCCTCGCCCGCAAGCAAGGAGCTTATAGCGTCATCGCTGCGGGCGGCCTCATCATGAAGCGCGGCCATGACCTGAAGCGCGTGCTGAGCGTCCTCGAAGACCGCCCCGGCGTCGTGAGCGTCTAAGAGCCTCCTTCGGCACGTCCGACACAGGCCCGCGCTTGCGGCCGGCTCGCCGTAGGCGAGTCGCGAGCGCCAAATAAAAAAAGGCCCCGGCGAACCGGGGCCTTCTGTTCGTTGAGGCGATCCGCGCCTTAGTTGCGGTTCGCCATGCCGAGCAGGTTCAAGATGTGAATGAACAGCGTGATGAACGAGCCGTAGAGCATGAAGGCGCCGAAGATCGACGAGCGCTTCAGCTGCGCCTCTCCGCCATACTGGACGTTCTCGATGTACATCGACTTGATCGCCTGCGTCTCGAAAGCCGTCACGACCGAGAAGAGCAGCACGACAACGGCAGAGATACCCATGCTCATCATCTTGCTGGTGCCCGGATCTGTGATGAAGAAGTAGCTCGCGAGCATGACGATGATCAGACCGATCGACGCCATCGACAGGAATCCGCTCCAGCCGGTCATGTCCTTTTTCGTCGTGTAGCCGATGAGGCTTGTCACGCCGAACATCGCGGCGGCGATGAAGAACGCCTGACCGACAAGGCCGGCCATGCCCATCGAAACGTAGAGTGAGATCATCGGCGCGATCAACGCGCCCCAGAGCGCACAGTAGAGCCAATAGGCGCCATGCGCCATCACATCACTGCCGCCGAAGAAAAGCCGCGGCGCAAACCAGCCAAGACCGAGGACGCCTGCGAACACGACCCACTTCATCGGGCCGAGGGCGATCGCCGCCATGACCTGCGGATTGGCCATCAGAAGCATGACAACGACAGCCGTGCCGGCGATGCCGAGTGCCATGTAGTTGTAGGTGCCGAGCATGAACGAGCGCAGCCCCTGGTCGATCGCGCCAGATGTCCGTGCGCCGCCGTACGGGCTATTCGGTCGCGTAAAAACTTCAGCCATAATCCTCGTATCCTCGTGTTATCCGGCCAAACTGCCGGTTCTGCGTGGAATATGATCCTAGCTTCACGGCCTTTCAAGGCCCCGGAAACACCGGGAAGAATGCTTTTATTCTGAACGTAGAGAAGGAACGGCTGGCGCCCTCAGAATGCTCCAGGTTCCGATACCTCCGAAAACGGCGATCATGGCGGCAGCGACCCCAAGGGTAATCGATACCGCATTCATGGAAAACACGTAATCCAGCTCCATGACCCGGGTGACCGCGACCCATGCGATGACGCTCCCGAGACCGATGGCGACGACGGCCGCGATCGTCGCCAGCAACGCGTACTCCCAGGCGTGGGCCTTGAGGATCTGCCTCTGGCGGGCGCCGACCGTTTTCAGAATGACGGCTTCCAGGATCCGGCGACGCTGCGCCGTCACCAAAGCGCCCGCGAGCACCAGCGCTCCCGCCGTCAGCGTGACGCTGCCCGCGACCTGAACCGCGACCATCACCTTCGCGAAGATCTTGCTGAACTGATCTATCGCGTCCCGAACCCGAATGGCGCTGACCGATGGGTAAGACCGTCCGATGTCCCGAACCATTTTGGTTTCGATCTCCGGAGACGTCCCTTGGGGAAGACGAACGGTCGCGAGCAGGTTATGCGGCGCTCCCCGGAGCGTGTTTGGCGAAAACACCATGATGAAGTTCAGCGAGAGACTCTCCCATTTGACTTCGCGCAGACTGGCGACCTTGGCCGTGATGTTGCGCCCCAGCACATTGACGGTAATCGAGTCGCCAAGCCCGAGGCCGAGCTTCTTCGCAATCTCGCCCTCGAACGAGACAAGCGGCGGCCCGTCGTAGTCTTTGCGCCACCAGGAACCGCTCGTCACCGTCGAGCCTTCGGGAACGGTATCGGCGTAACTCAGGCCGCGATCCCCGTTCAACACCCACTGAATATCGGATGGCAGTTTCAGATCCTCGATAGGCTTGCCTTTGAGCGCCACGATCCGGCCGCGCAGCATCGGAGCATCGACCAGCGATGCGCTGGGAACATCTTGGGCGACGCGAGCCCTCAATCCGTCGAGATCCGACGGCGGAATATCGAGAAGAAAATAGTCGGGTGCTTCTGCGGGCAAACGGTCCTGAAGATCCGCGACGAGTGCGGCATTCGCAAGCGCCACCGTCACGAGCAGCGAAAGCCCCGTCCCGAGCGACAGCACGACCGATCGCGTAAGGCCATCGGGGGACGCGATATTGCGCAAAGCCAAACCCAGCTCCGGCCCGGCCGGCCTTGGCAAGCGCCGCGCGAGCCGCGCGATGAAACCTCCGAGCCACCCGAAAACGACGAGCATCACAACGAGCCCCGCAATGACATAGAGCGCAATGGATCGGGGCTGCGACGTCAAAACGGCGATCCCGACAAGAGCGCCCGCGAGACCGATCATCAGCACGATAAGCGCGCGGCGTGGGCGGCCCCCGGTTGCGTTGACGCTGTCACGGAAAAGCACGGTAGCGGAAACATTTTCAGCCCGGCCCAGCGGCCAAAGCGCAAACAACAATGCCACGAGCGCTCCATAAAGCGCGGCGAGCCCGAGGCTCTGTAACGATACCGCCACATTGAGCCGGACCGGCAGAAGATCGCCGTAGAAGACGTCGATGAGTTTTGGGGCCGCGAGTCCCAGCGCCAGGCCGATCGCAATGCCGACCGCACTCATCGCCACCAGCTGAACGAGAAAGATCCCCATGATCTGTCCGCCGGACGCACCGATGCTCCGGAGCGTCGCGATCACCTTCATGCGCTTGTCGATGAACGTCGAAACCGCATTCGCAATGCCGACTCCGCCGACCAGAAGCGATGCCAGCCCAATCAAAATCAAAAACTGCCGCAACCGATCCAGCGCCCGGCTGATCTGCGGCGACGGATCATAACGATCGTTGCTGGTGTAGCCGCCGGTCGGAAGTTTTTCGGCAACCGATTTGCGCAAATTCGAAAGCGCTCCACGGTCGCTTAGCGCACCCGCCGGCAACTTAATTGCATAGCGCCAGCGAATGAGCGTGCCGGGCTTGATGAGTTCGGCTTTTTCAAGCGTCGCGAGTGACACGAACACACGCGGGCCATATGTCATTCGGTCGACGATTGCATCCGGCTC
>CAYYDL010000355.1:0-11031 GCA_964470545.1 uncultured Hyphomicrobium sp.
CATGCCTGAGACGTATCCGTTCGGAGTTTGAAACACCGCTCGACCCTGTATGGGAGATCTCAAGACGAAATCGCCAACGCGCGTTCGAAGAACGTCAGATAGTCTGGCAAAGCCAAATCTTCTAACGTTTGAGCTTCGTCAAGCTTGAACCAAGCAAGCTGGGTGTGCTCGTGGTTCCGGATTTCCGGCAGTCCGCCATCCCAGCCCGAAACACAATAGAGATGATAGGTCGCTCCGCCTCGCGCGATTTCGTTCGGATCGACCACTGAAGCGAGGAATTCAAATCGGACCGGCGAAATACCAATCTCTTCCCCGAGTTCACGTACAAGAGCATCTTCGAGCGTTTCGCCCGGCTCGACCATTCCACCGGGCAAGTCCCATTTGCACGGGAGAATTTTCTTGTGAGGTGCGCGCAAGCCCAGCAGAACCCGGTCTCCGTCGACCAAAATACCGCATGCGTAATGCCTCATGAGATTCGCGCTCTCAGGCCGTTCCGCGGGACCACCTGATCATGACAGTGCGTCCGCGAATTCCGGCAAAACCTCAAACAAGTCGGCGACGAGGCCGTAGTCGGCGACTTGAAAAATAGGCGCGTCCGGGTCCTTGTTGATGGCGACGATGATTTTCGAATCCTTCATTCCCGCCAGATGCTGGATGGCCCCGGAAATGCCGCACGCAATATAGAGATCGGGCGCGACGATCTTGCCGGTCTGTCCGACTTGCCAGTCGTTCGGAGCATAGCCGGAGTCCACGGCAGCGCGCGAAGCGCCGACCGCGGCACCGAGTTTTTTCGCGACCGGAAGAATGACATCCTTGAACTTCTCGGCCGATCCAAGCGCTCGGCCCCCGGAGACAACGATTTTTGCGGCCGTCAAATCCGGTCGGCCGATGTTCGTCGCAAGCGCGGCACTGACAAATGTCGAAAGTCGAGGATCGGCAGGGGCGGACACGGCTTCGACAGGGGCGCTGTTCGTGAATTCTGCGGCAGGGAATGATGCCCCCCGAACAGTAAGGACGCGCTTTGTCTCGCGCGTCTGAACCGTTTGTATTGCATTCCCCGCATAGATGGGTCGCTTGAAAGTGTCGGACGAAACGACCTCGATAACCTCCGAAACCTGCGCCACATCGAGAAGCGCGGCGACCCGCGGCATCACGCTTTTGGCCGTAGCTGTCGCTGGCGCGATGACGGTGTCGTAGTTGCCGGCGAGCGAGACCATCAGCGCAGCAAGCGGTTCCGCAAGCTGATGTTTCAATGACGGATCGTCCGCCAGAAGAACTTTGGTGACGCCCGCCAGCTTCGCGGCTTCTCCTGCGATGCCGGACACGTCTTCGCCGGCGACCAGGACATGTATATCGCCACCGATTTTTTGAGCTGCGCTCGTCGCCCGCGCGGTTTGCTCGGAAAGTGCGACGCCATCGTGTTCAGCCAGGAGGAGGATGGCCATTTGTTGCTCCTTCGATTTCAGATAACGCGTGCTTCGGACTTAAGCTTGTCCAACAGCTCCGCCGTCGATTGGACTCTAACGCCCGCTTTCCGGCTCTCCGGCTCCTCCGTCTTCAGAATTGTCAGTCTGGGGCCGATATCGATGCCGAATTCGGCGGGCATCTTTTTTTCGACAGGCTTCTTCTTCGCTTTCATGATGTTGGGAAGGGAGGCATACCTTGGCTCGTTGAGCCGGAGATCTGAGGTGACGACGGCAGGAAGGCGAAGTTCGACCGTTTGCAAGCCGCCATCGACTTCGCGCGTAACTTTCACGCTGTCAGCCTCGACCTCGATTTTGGATGCGAATGTTGCTTGCGCCCAGCCAAGAAGCGCAGAAAGCATCTGACCCGTCTGGTTGCAATCATCGTCGATGGCTTGCTTTCCGACGATGATGAGATCGGGCTTCTCAGTCGATGCTATTCCTTTCAAAATCTTCGCGACTGCGAGTGGCTCGAGTTGCTCTTCGGTTTCGACAAGGATGGCGCGGTCGGCACCCATCGCCAGGGCGGACCGCAATGTTTCCTCAGACTTTCCTGGTCCAATCGAAACCACGACGACCTCCTTAGCTTTGCCCGCCTCTTTCAACCGGATGGCTTCCTCGATGGAAATCTCATCGAAGGGATTCATGGTCATTTTGACGTTGGCGAGATCGACTCCGGAATGGTCGGGTTTCACGCGAATTTTGACGTTCGCATCGACGACCCTTTTGACCGGCACGAGAACTTTCATGGTGCATTTAATCCCCTTTGCGCACGACTTCGACGAGGTCGCGGAAATTGCTCGCATTCATGATCTTCTGGCAGCGCGTGAAGCGGTCCATCGCGTAATCCCAATAGCTTGCGAAGTGATAGGCGGGCCTTGGATTCTTGTTGGCCTCTTGCAGCAGCCCCCAGAGCGTCCAAAGCAGAAACACCATCGACTTCTGGAGAACGATGCGCCCGTACTCGCTTTGCTTTGGCGGGCGCCCAAGGTAAGACTCAAGCAGTAAGCGGTCTTGTTCCTCCGAGAAGTTCGTCTCGACAGCGAGGTCCGCAAGATCCCAGAACGGATCATTGTTTCCGCCAAATTCCCAATCGAGGATGTACATCCGATCGCCCGCGTCGACGAGGTTCTCCGGCGCAGGGTCATTGTGACAGGCGACAAGCTCCCCGCATGATGCAGCGAGCGCTTCGCGTATTCCGTCAGCTTCCTTCTGAACGCGATCATATCCCTCGGGAAGACGCGCGTCCTTGCTTTTTAGGATGTCGATGTATTCCTGCGCGATGACCTTCTCATCGAATCGATTGAGAAATTTCTGACCGCTCGTGTGGAGCTTTTGGAAGCTCAAAGCGGCTCGTTTAATCGCCCCGGCATCCTGGAATAGCTCCGAGTTCATCGTTTTGCCGTTCTCGATGAATTTCGTCACTTGCACCCCTGTCTTGAGGTCATAGTAGATGCGTGGTGCATTTACGCCGAGATCAGAGGTGATGCGCCCCGCAAGCTCATCGCCAGTCCGATCCATGTATTCATCTGTGCCCTCGCCAGGAATGCGCACCACGTAGGAATTTCCGTCGATCGTCACGCGATAGTTTCGATTGGTCATGCCGCCGAGCGATGCGATGTGTACGTCCTCGGGCTTTACGTTGCCGCTCGATATGACGGACGCAGCGATTGTTCGCGCGCGCTGTTGTCTTTCGGCTTCCTGGACATCCATTTTGTTGTTCTCCGCTCCTAACCTAAAAAGCGCTGCCCGGTGGGGTCATAGAGCGCTGCTTTGGCACGCGTGGCTCCTACCTTTTCGCCGTACACTTCGATTTCGTAGTTGTCGTGGATCGCGTCCGGAGCTGCGATGTAGCTATAGACCACTGGCGCCCCGATCGTGTGGCCATAGTCGGCGCTGGTCGTAACACCGAGAACCGTGCCGTCACGAAGAACGGCCTCTCCGCCGTTGACCGGAACCTTGCGATCCAATTTGAAAACGCAGAGTCGGCGGTCCGGCCCATCGGCGGCAATCTTCTCTAGCGCGGCACGGCCGATGAAGTCGCCCTTGTCTTTCGCTATCACCCAGTCGAGTCCTGAGTGATACGGCGAATAGTCGGGAGACAGATCCGTCGCCCAAATCGAGTAGCCCTTTTCGATACGCAGGCTGTTCAGTGCCCGATATCCAAAATCGGAAATACCGAATTCCGCACCTGCGTCTTTCAGCACATTGTAGACGTGAACCGCATATTCGGTCGGGATATGGAGTTCATAGCCGAGCTCGCCGGTAAAGGACACACGCATCGCCATCACCGGCGCCGCGCCAACCGTCAGCTGCTTCATGCGCGCATAGGGCAAGTCGGCTGCAGAAATGCTTTCTTCTGACGCCTTTGCCAGAACGTCCCGCGACTTCGGCCCGCAGAGATTGATGACAGCATATGCCGAAGTCATATTGACGGTCCGCACGGAGCCATCGGTTGGCAGATGACGATGGATCCAGCCAAAGTCATGGTCCCCATAAGCCGTTCCGGTGATCACGTAGAAACGGTCCTCATCGAGGCGGGTCAGCGTGATATCCGCCTCGACACCACCGCGCTCATTGCAAAGCTGGGTGTAGATGACGCTGCCAACGGGCCGGTCCACATTCGCGACGGCAAGTCTCTGCAGGGAGGCAAGTGCGTTTGGCCCGAACATTTCCATCTTTGCGAAAGACGAGAGGTCGATCATCGCGACGTTTTCGCGGACCTGCCGATGTTCGTTCGCGACATGCTCGAACCAGTTGGGCCAGTCGAAGGAAGGTTTATCGACAGGCTCTACTCCAGGAGGTGCAAACCAGTTCGGACGCTCCCAGCCCGCGCGCGAACCGAAGACTGCGCCCTGTTCTTTCAGTGGGAAATAGAGCGGCGAACAGCGAATGTTTCGGACCGATTCGTGCTCCTCGACCGGCCACTTCATCGCGTAGTGCTTAGCGTAAATCTCGATGGCGCGGTCGTACATGAAGTACTTGGTGTTGTGGTGGAAATTGAAACGCCGGACATCGAGTGGCCAGAGATTGTTCGTTGGCCGGCCTTCGAGAATCCATTCCGCCATGGCAAGACCCGCGCCGCCGGCCGCTGCGATTCCGTAAATGAAGCCGCAGGATACGAAGACGTTATCGAGTTCACCCACACGCCCCATGACGAAGTCGCCGTCGGCAGAAATGGGAATGGCCCCGTTGATCATGGAGCGGACGCCGACGGTCCCAACAACCGGTGTGCGCTTGGCCGCATTGATGGCGAGTTGCTCGAACCGCTCGTAGTTCTCCTGAATGAGCTGCTGATCCCAGCCCGGCGGAATGCCATCGCGGGCGAAGGCCACGGTGTTCGGCTCGTATCCGCCGACGACGATCCCGCGCACCTCCGGCTTCCAATAAAGGAGCAGATCGGGGTCGCGAACCGTCGGCATGCCCTTCGGCAAATCAGGGATGGGGTCGGTGATGAGATATTGGTGCTCGACAGCGAACGCCGGCACACGTGTGCCCATCATCTTGCCGACTTCGTGTCCCCACATTCCGCTCGCGTTGACCACAGTGTCGGCGCGAATGGGCCCAAGGGAAGTTTGCACCTCGACGATTCGCCGGCCTTCCGCCTTGAAGCCCGTGACTTGACAGTTCTGAACGAACTTGACGCCGCGTTTGCGGGCACCCGCCGCAAGCGCCTGGCAGAGACTCGCCGGATCGATGTAGCCGTCAGACGCGATGTACGTCGCGCCTTCGACACCATCGAGCGTCATGATTGGGAAGAGGTCCTGCGCCTCCTTGGGCGAAAGGAGGTGCATTTCGAGGCCGAAGGATTTTGCCGTCGTTGCCGAGCGGCGAAACTCCTTCATGCGATCTTTCGACGAGGCGATACGGAGACTGCCAACTTTTTTCCAGTCGATAGGCTGTCCCGTGTCTTCCTCAAGCACATCATAGAGCTCGATGCTCTTCTGCAGCATCCGTGTAACATTGCGGGATGGACGAAGCTGACCGACGACCCCAGCTGCATGCCACGTGGCCCCATGCGTAAGCTGGAATTGCTCCAGCACGACAACGTCCGTCTTGCCGGCTTTCGCCAGATGGTAGGCAATGCTGCACCCGATGGCGCCGCCGCCGATGATTACGATCTCTGCCGAACTTGGCACCATGCTCTAGAATTCTCCTGAGTTGCTTTTACGCTGCAGCTGGTTCGCCGTGGACGAACGACTCAACGCTTTTTCTATGCTGCAATCGCGAGACGCCGGCCCGAAAGAGGCGATCGATCAATATTCCAAGGAGCGCGAGACAGAGTCCTGCGACGAGACCGCGTCCAGGGTTCGCAGCCGTCAGCGCAATATAGACTTCTTGTCCGAGGTCTCGTGTTCCAACCAATGCGGTGATCACGACCATCGCCAGCGCAAACAAGAGAGCCTGGTTGATGCCGAGAAGGATAGACGGCAGCGCCACTGGGAAACGGATGTAGAGATCCATTTGTGCGCCCGAGCAGCCCATGGATTTTCCCGCCTCGATGAGATCAGCAGGTACGGTGCGCAGTGCGGTCATCGTGAATTTGATGATGGGCGTTATAGCGAACGCAACGATCGCGAGCAGGGCCGCGAAGTCACCGACGCGAAACAGCATCACGACGGGGATGAGATAGACGAAGCTTGGGAGCGTCTGCAGCACTTCGATGGCAACCGTCGTCGCGCGATAGAGGGGATCAAATCGAGCTGCGAGGATAGCAATGGGAATACCAATCAAAACCGATATCACGGTCGCTGATAGGCAAAGATAAATGGTGATCATGGCCTTTTCCCAAAGACCCGTCACAAGGCAGAACGCAAAGACAAACGCGCTGAGAAGGGCCATTCGAGCGCCGCCGAGGAAATAGGCGAAAACTGTAACCACGCCCGACACGAAAAGCCAAGGTGCGCTTGTTAGGGCAACTTTGATCGGCGTCATGAAATGGGTCAGCACGAAAATTCGAAACGCTTCGATAGCGTCGAAATAGTTGACGTTGATCCAGCTCACTGCGTCGTTCAGTGTTCCGCCCGTTGAAAGCCGAAGCACTTTAGGAAACTCGCGAAGCCAATCAAATTGCGTTCCGAGGAGTGTGGTGACGATCAAGAATGCGAGCGGAACGCCAAACATCGCGGCAAGCGTCTTCGACGAGGCTGTCCCCGGCTTGGCTGTATTCGCTAATGCAACGCCTTGTCGGTCCAGCATCACCGCGAGAAGGACGATAGCGACGCCAGACTCGAACCCGCGGTCTATATCGAGCTGCCGGAGCGCACGAAGAACATCGAAGCCCAGGCCTCCTGCGCCGATCATCGATGCAACAATGACCATGTTGAGCGTCATCATCACCGTCTGATTGAGTCCGACGAGCAGACTGGGAAGCGACGATGGGAGTAAAATCCGCCAGATCGTCTGGCGCTCCGTGCAACCGACCATCTTGCCGAGCTCGCGGATTTCCATCGGCGTCTGGTTCAACGCCAGCGTGGTGACGCGCGCCATCGGCGGCATGGCGAAGATAACCGTCGCGATCATCGCTGCGACGGGCCCGAAGCCGAACAGAAGAAGCGTTGGAATAAGGTAAGCGAACGCCGGAACAGTCTGCATGATGTCGAGGCCGGGCGTCAGAACCCACTGATTGAGCTTGGGTTGGGTATACGCAAACACGCCGATCAGTAAACCACACGCTACGGCTACGGGCACACACACGAGGACGGATGCCAGCGTCAGCATGGCAGCATGCCACTGCCCGAAAAGAACAATGTATGCGGAGCAGGCTGCCTGCAGAATCGCAAGCCGCAGTCCGCCGACACGATAGCCAACCCACGCGAATGTCGCGCAAACGCCGGCCCAGGACAGTGACGGGATCGTGACCGTCTCGGAGCCGAGCGGAATCTCGAAACCTTTTGCCAAAAGCCCGATAGCAAAATCGAGAGGCATTTGGAGAATATGCGCGATGCCGCGTGTAATGAATGAAATCTGTGCGACAAGAAACTTGAGCCACATCGTCAAAAGCTGATCGAGCGGCCATTTCCAGGCCAATGGGTACTTCGAAGCGATCGGGAGCATCCACGACACGTATGCGATCGCGACAACGATCGCGGCGGAAATCCCGAAGCGTTGCTCAAGCGAAAAGGAAGTTCGGTCGCGGGTCATATGTTAAGCTCCGCGTGCCGGACGGCCGACACCATGCGCAGGACGGCTCCGGCGTCGATCTCACCTTTCAGCGCGCCTTTATCGAGAACTCCGACTGTTCCATTTGCCGTGGCGATCGCGTCGGCGACATCGGCAACCTTGCTGTCTGCATCGACGGTAAAAGCATAGGAGCCGGATTTCGCCGGCGCCGCGATACGCCTGCACGTGATGACGCGCGTGCGGTCGACGCCCGCCACAAAGGAACCCACGTAGTCATCCGCAGGCTCGGCGACAATTTCTTCAGGCGTCCCTGACTGCACGACTTTGCCGTCCTTCATGATGACGATCCGGTCTCCGATCCGAACGGCTTCATTAAAATCGTGAGTCACAAAAATCATAGTCTTGTGCAGACGAGACTGCAGCCGGATCAATTCGTCCTGCAACTCCCGGCGTATCAGCGGATCGAGCGCGGAAAACGGCTCGTCGAGCAACAGAAATTCCGGATCGCCCGCGAGCGCCCGCGCAAGTCCGACGCGCTGCTGTTGGCCGCCTGACAACTGGTGGGGCAGACGCTTCGACATTCCAGAGAGACCGACGAGTGCGGTCAGTTCCGATACGGTGCTCTCAATTTTCCCACCGCTTTCGCCGCGAATGCGCAGTGGAAGTCCAATATTCTCGGCGACTGTGAGATGGGGCAGGAGTGCGAAGTTCTGAAAGACCATCGCCATTTTGTGTCGGCGAATTTCCATGAGGTCTTTCGACGACAACGACATTACGTTGACGCCATCGAGAAGAACCTCTCCGAAAGTCGGTTCGACGAGACGGGTCAGGCAACGAAGGAGGGTGGACTTTCCGGAACCCGACAAGCCCATGACAACGAAGATTTCACCCCGCCGGACATTTAAACTGACATCACGCAATGCGGTAAAGGTATGCGGGTCGCGAGACGCTGCAAGAAGCTGGTCTTTCTCGGTTAGCCGGTCCGGGTGTGGGCCATAAAGTTTCCAGATATTCAGGCAACTCAGCTTGACCGAATTCTCGGAGATATTTCTGAGATCTTTTTTCATTTCCGAGACCATGAGGTGATCCGCTTGCCGGAAGGCGGACGGCTGCGGAGCAGCCATCCGCGTCGTTACCATTATTGGAACCAGGCTTTCCAGCGCGCTTCGTTCTCGTCGAGCCACTTGTTCGTGACATCCTCGACGCTCTGCTTGTCACGATCTACCTTGTAGATCAGCGCGTTCATCTCATCGGTCGTAATCGAAAATTTCTGAATAGCGTCATGCGCTTTGGGCCATTTGGCTTTTACGCCGGACCACGCGGCTTTCCAGATCGGTCCGTGAGGCTTGCCGCAGTCGTACTTCTTCTCGGCGTAGCATTCCGGCGTATAGGGAGGAAATTCGACCCACTCGCCCTTATAGACGGACGGCGCCCAGTGGGGCGCGTAGATCCAAAGCAGAATGGGCGCCTTGCGCTTGTAAGCAGACTCGAGTTCCGCGAACAGCGCCGCATCGGTGCCTGCATGGACGACTTCGAAGTCGAGACCGAGCGCCTGCACGCGTTCATCATCAAATCCGCCCCATGTCACAGGACCGCCGAGATAACGCCCTTTTGGCGCTGTGTCGGGTGTAGAAAAAGCCTTGACGCAATCGGGCTGCTTCAAGGCTTTCCAATCGGGCAATCCGGGGCACTTCTCTTTCATGTATTCCGGGAACCACCACTCCTCGCGAGCTTTCATGCCCGTCTCGCCGAGGTTCTCGACGGATCCGGTCTTCAGCGCGTCATCGAAGACTTGCTTTTGCGTCGTCGACCAGACCTCCATGACGACATCAAGGTCGCCGGTCTCGAGACCTTGGAACTCCGCCATCGCGTCGGCTTGAACGTAATCGATTTTGTAGCCTTGCCGTTTTAGCGCTTCGCCCATGATACGAGAGCTCAGAAGTTCGCCGGTCCAATCGTTCAAGACGAACTTGATTGGATCCGTCGAGTCAGCCGCCTGGGCGCTCCAGGTCAGAGAGGAAGTGAGCATCGCGGCGCCCGCGACTAAGGCGATAGGCCAATTGAGTCTTCCCATTTCAGTTCCCTTCTCACAGGTGCTCGCGGTTACTAACGGCAACAAGACCTCACGATAAACTAGGAGTGCACCCTTTCTCCCGGCGCGTCGTAGAGCGGTTCAAGATGGAGCGTGGCCGGAACACGGCGGGTCCTGACCTCGAGTTCATAGTTTTTCGCGGCGACCAGCGTTGCGTCGTCCAGACCTTTTTCGGACCGGAGATAGCCGAGACCGATGCTTCGCCCAACGGTGTGCCCCACGCCCCCCGAGGTCAGCCATCCGACGCGTTCGCCGTCGCGATAGATCGTTTCCCGTCCCAGCAGGACGACACTCGGATCGGCGCTGAACGTCACGAGACGGCGCGTCAGCGGACGTTCCTTCGCCTTGATAAGAGCGTCTCGGCCGATGAAGTCGGCGTTTTTCTTCAAGCGAACGGCAAAGCCAAGACCTGCCTCATACGGCGTATAATCCGGCCCGATATCGACCGACCAGACACGGTAGCCTTTCTCCAATCGCAGCGAGTCGATGGCCCGATATCCGGCGTTACGAATCCCGTGCGGCGCGCCTTCAGCCTTGATCGCATCGTAAAGCGTCAAAGCGTATTCCGTCGGGACATGCAGCTCCCAGCCAAGCTCGCCGACGAAAGTCACGCGCGACGCAATAACCGGGGCACCGGCAATAAAGATCTGCTGGCATGTCGCGAACGGAAAAGCCGCATTGCTGAGATCGGCTTCCGCAAGCGGCTGCAGAATGCCGCGAGAAGCAGGCCCCATGACGGAGATGCAGGCATAGGCGGACGTGGCGTCCTGAAGATTGACGCGCGCATCTCGCGAAAAACTGCGGCGCAAATGCGCACCATCATGCGTGGCGAAGCCGGTGCCGGTGACCATGTAGAAGCGCTGTTCGCCGAGTCGGCTTATCGTGACATCCGCTTCGATGCCGCCCTTCCGGTTGAGTATCTGCGTATAGACAATGCTGCCCACAGGCTTCGCGAGGTCGTTCGCGCAAATCCGCTGCAACTCGGCTTCCGCATCGGGTCCTTCGATGATGAATTTGACGAACGAGCTTTGATCGAAGATCGCGGCGCCAGAGCGAGTAGCTGTGTGCTCACGAGCGACGTGAGTTGTCCAGTTCTGGTGATCGAAACTGTATATATCGCGGGCCTCGACTCCGGTCGGCGCGAACCAGTTCGGACGCTCCCACCCGTATTTGGCACCGAAGCAGCACCCATCTCCCTTGAGCCGATCGTAAAGCGGGCTTCGACGCAGCGGGCGCGCTGCTTCGGATTCTCGTGCTTCGGACGCCGCCATGGCCTACGATCGCCGCGGGCGGCGGACCGGTTCTCGCTCTTCCGCACATGTTGATGCCGCGCTTCGGGAGCGGCATCCCCCG
>CAYYDL010000356.1:0-6373 GCA_964470545.1 uncultured Hyphomicrobium sp.
CGGGCGACAAATGAAAAAAACGGCGGCGAAGACGCTGAAGGCGAGACTTCGGCGGCATCGCCGTCGGGGCGACCTCGGGTGCGCGCTCGGTTCGCTGATCCATCGTCACACCTCGCGCGATTCAAAGTCGATGCGGGGATCGACGAGGGTGTAGACGAAGTCCGACAGGATGCCGACGAACAGACCGACAAGCGAGAAGATGTAGAGCGATGCGAAGACCACCGGATAGTCGCGCTTTTCGATGCTCTCAAACGACAGGAGGCCGAGGCCGTCGAGTGAGAAGATCGTTTCGATCAGCAGGGAACCCGAAAAGAACGCGCTGATGAATGCCGACGGGAAGCCCGAGATGACGAGCAGCATGGCGTTGCGGAACACGTGCCCATAAAGCACCTGGTTTTCGGTCAGGCCCTTGGCGCGCGCCGCAACGACATATTGCTTGCGGATTTCGTCGAGGAACGAGTTCTTCGTCAGGAACGACATCGCCGTGAACGAGCCGACCGCCATCGCGATTATCGGCAACACGAGATGCCAGAGGTAGTCGGTGATCTTTCCGAACAAAGACAGCTGATCCCAGTTGTCGGAGAAAAGACCGCGCGACGGGAACCATTGGAAGAACGAGGATCCAGCGAACAAGATCAACAGCAATACCGCGAACAGGAACCCCGGGATCGCATAGCCGACGACGAGGATCGCACTCGACCACGTGTCGAACGGTTCGCCGTCTTTCACTGCCTTGCGAATGCCGAGCGGAATGGAGATCAGGTACGTCAGCAGCGTCATCCAGATGCCGAGCGAGATTGAGACGGGGAGTTTCTCCTTGATAAGGTCGAGCACCGAGACGTCGCGGAAATAACTCTTGCCGAAATTAAACGTCAGGAAGTTCTTCATCATCAGATAGAAGCGCTCGGGCGCCGGCTTGTCGAAGCCGAACTGTTTTTCGAGGCTTTTGACGAACGCCGGGTCGAGGCCCTGGGCGCCGCGGTATTTCGACGTGATCGAATCCCCGCCGCCGACGCCGAGCTGACTGTTCATGCCGCCGCCGCCGAGCGTATCGCCGCCGCCTCCGCTCATGCGGCTGACGATCGAAGATGACTGCCCCATCAACTGCGCGATCATCCGCTCGACGGGGCCGCCCGGAGCGAACTGGATGATGATGAACGAGAACAGCATGATCCCGAAGAGAGTCGGGATCACCAGAAGTAAGCGCTTTATCAGATAAAAGGCCATCAGGGCTTCGCCGGTTGTTGCTTGGTCTCGGGCATCGTCTGGGCTTCGGATTTGCCGGACTTCAAGGCGGCGGCCTTCGAGGCATCGAACCACCATGTGTCCAGGACGCCGTTATCATACTTGGGCTGTATGGCCGGACGCGAGAATTTGTTCCAATAAGCCACCGAATATGAGGGCTTGTACCAGTGTGGCACCCAATAATGCCCGGCGCGCAGCACGCGGTCGACGGCGCGGGTCGCCGTCGTCAGCTCGGCGCGGGATTTGGCCTCGACGATCTTGTCGATCAATGCGTCGACGACGGGATCGCAGATGCCCGCGAGATTGAACGATCCTTGGGCTTTCGCGGCATCGCAGCTGAGGAAGGCGCGCATATCCGCGCCCGGCGTTAGACCGAGTGAGAAGCGCTGTGTGGTGACATCGAAGTCGAACGACTTCAATCGCTGCTGATATTGCGCCGGATCGACAAGTCGCCAGTTCGCAGCGACGCCGATGTCCTGGAGATTTTTGACGTAGGGCAGGGTAATGCGTTCGAACTGCGCTTCGAAATCGAGGAACTCGATGCTCAGTTGCTCGCCCTTGGCGTTGCGCAACTCGCCTTCGGAATCCGGTTTCCAGCCGGCGGCTATCAAGAGTTTGCGCGCCTTCTTCAAATTCTCGCGGTTGTTGCCGGTGCCGTCGGTTACGGGAGGGGTGTAGGGCTCGCCGAACACTTCAGGCGGCAGCTTGTCTTTATAGGGGTTGAGAAGCGCCAGCTCTTCGGGTGTCGGCAAGCCGACAGCCTTCATGTCGGAATTTTCGAAGTAGCTCGTCGTGCGTGTGTAGAGGCCGTAGAACAGCTTCTTGTTCGACCATTCGAAGTCGAACACGAGATCGAGTGCGGCGCGCACCCGCGGGTCATTGAATTTGTCGCGCCGCGTGTTGATGAAATAGCCTTGCGCGCCCGAGGGACGGCGGTCCGGGATCAGTTCCTTGATCAATCGGCCTTCGCGGACGGCTGGGATGTCGTACTGTGTCGCCCAGGCGAGACTCGAAAATTCCTCGCGGTAATCGAAACCACCGGACTTCAGCTGCTCAAGCTCGATCGTGCGGTCGCGATAGTAGTCGAGGCGGATCTCGTCGAAGTTGAATCGGCCCTTGTTCACGGGCAGATCCTTCGCCCAATAGTCGTCGCGGCGCTCGTAGGTTATCGAGCTGCCGGGATTGAACGATTTGATGCGGTAAGGCCCCGATCCGAGCGGCGGTTTAAGAGACGTTTCTTCGTAGGAGTTCGCCGTGTAGTAGGCTTTCGAAAGAACCGGCAGTTGGGCGACGAGAACAGGCAGATCGCGGACGAGCTTGCCGGTGAAGGTGTAGCGCACCGTCTCGGGGTCCAGTGCTTCAGCTTTCGTGACGTCGCGGATCGGTTCCCGGAATTGCGGACGCGTGGCAATGTTCTTGATAAGACCGAAGCTGAAGACGACGTCGTCTGCGGTGATCGGCGTTCCATCGGCGAACTTCGCCTCAGAGCGGAGCTTGAATGTCACGGACATGCCGTCAGGCGCGACGTCAGCCGATTTGGCGACGAGTCCGTAGACGGCGTCCGGTTCATCCTGAGCGCGGACCATCAGGGTATCGAAAAGAAGATCGAGGTTCTGCGCTGCGTCGCCCTTGACGATGAACTCGTTGAACGAGTCGAAGGTATTCACGTCGCCCGTTCCCATCGTGACCATTCGGCCACCTTTGGGGGCATTAGGATTGACGTAATCGAAGTGCTGAAAATCCGGCGGGTATTTCAGCTCGCCGAAAATCGAGAGGCCATGACGCGGTTCCGCCGCGCCAACATCGGCAAAGACCATCGAAGTGAGTACCGCGAGCGCCGAGACGAATACGAACTTTGCCCCGGTTGCTTTTCGCGTTCGAAGAGAGCCTTGCACGAGGGTCACTTCCCCTTCGCTGCCTGTACCGCTTTGGCTTTGTCGGCGTCGTACCACCATACCTGAGTGAATGCCGACGTCTGCGACGGTAGTTTCGCAGGGCGACCGAAAATGTCCCAATAGGCGAGCCGCTCATAAGGATAATACCAATGGGGGACCACGTAGTAGTTCCAGAGCAAAACGCGATCGAGGGCGTGGGTGGCGGCGACGAGGTCCGCGCGATCCTTCGCGTAGACGATCTTGTCGATCAGTTTGTCGACGGCCGGGTTCTTGATGCCGGCAGTATTGCGGCTGCCGGGCCGGTCGGCGGAGACGGAGCCCCAGAAGTCGCGCTGCTCGTTGCCGGGTGAATTCGACTGAGCGAAGCTGTCGACGATGATGTCGAAGTCGCGGTTGTCCTCGCGCTGCTTGTACTGGGCATCATCGACATTGCGGACAGTCGCCTTGATGCCCATGGCTTCGAGATTCTGGACATAGGGCAGGATGATTCGTTCGAAGGTGTCGCCATTGATCAGGAACTCGACCGTCATCTGGTCGCCCTTATCGTTGCGCAGGACGCGCGCCGTCGAGGCCGACGAGAGGCCGATTGCCTGCTTCGTTTTGCACCACCAGCCGCAATGGGGGTCTTCGACGGTTTCGCTCCGGATCTTCCAGCCCGCAGCTTCCAAGAGCTTCAGAGCTTCTTGCTGATGCTTGCGGAAATCACCTTCCTGAGCGTTGACCGGGTTCTTGAATTCGGTCGTGAAGACTTCCGGCGGGACTTCATCCTTTATCTCGTTCAGGATCTCGAGCTCGCGCCCTTTCGGCAGGCCGGTCGCCTGCAGGTCCGAATTCTCAAAATAGCTGCCGACGCGCTGGTACAGGTTATAGAATAGCTTTTTGTTGGTCTCTTCGAAATTGAAGAGCAGGTTGAAGGCGTGGCGGACGCGTGGATCCTGAAACTGCTGACGACGCAGGTTGAACACGAACGCCTGCATCGGCGCGACGCGTTTCACCGGAATTGCTTCTTTCTTCACGAGGCCTTTCTTCAGCGAGTCGAAATTATACTGTGTCGCCCAGGCGCCTGCCTGGTTTTCGGCCCAGACGTCGATGCTTCCGGTCTTGAAGTCTTCAAAGGCGGGGGTTCGGTCGCGGTAGTAGGTGAATTCGAGCGTGTCGAAATTCTGCTGCCCCTTCATGACAGGCAAATCTTTGGCCCAGTAATCGGTCACGCGCTCGTAAGCAATCTTGCGGCCGGTATCGACATACTTGATCTTGTAGGCGCCGTTGCCGAGAGGCGGCTCGACCGTCGTTTCGCTGAGGCTCCGCTGCTTGCCGTCCGCCGTCTTGCCTTCCCAATAGGCTTTGGAGACGACATTCAGCTCGCCGACGATCATCGGCAGTTCGCGGTTGCCCGATTTGTCGAAGGTAAACTTCACCTCGTGATCGCCGGTCTTCTCTGCTTTGACGACGTTCTTGTAGTAAAAGGCGTAGAATGGATTGACCTTCTTGAATTCGTCGAAGGAGAAAATCACGTCGTCCGGCGTGATCGGTGTGCGGTCGTGGAACTTGGCTTCAGGGCGAAGCTTGAACGTCACCGAGGAGAAGTCGGCCGGATAGGATGCGCATTCCGCGATGAGAGCATATTGCGTCGAAGGCTCGTCCGGGCTCGGCGTGAAGAGGCTGTCATAGATCAGTCCAAGGCCCGCCGCCTTGACGCCCTTGTCGGAAAACGGGTTCAGCGTATCAAACGTACCCTCCGCCCATTGGCGTATCGTGCCGCCCTTTGGTGCGTCCGGGTTCACCCAATCGAAGTTCTTGAAGTCGGGTCCGTATTTCGGCGCGCCGACGAGCGAGAGGGCGTGATGGCACTGCGTGTCGTCGACGTTTGCCGCTTCGGCCGGCTTCGGGGCGTCCTCGGCTTTCGGTGCGTCGACGGGCTTCGGCGTTGCATCGGAATTCGGCGCCTCGGCGGGTTTGGGTGTTTCCGCGGGCGCGGCATTTTCGGCAGGTTTAGGGGGCTCCGCAGGTGTCGCGCTTTCGGTCGACTTGGCTGTATCGGAAGATTGGGCGGCTGCATCTTGAGCCCCGGCTGGGCTCGGGAGCGGCGAGAAAATCATGAACGCCAGCGCGGCAATGATGAACGGCGTCAGGCGCATCTGCATATTCGACTTCGTCCCTTTCAAGTTCACTTTCCGGGCCAGTTTAACACTGCCCCGGGGAGCGGGGACAAGTCATGGCGAGATACGAAACGACCCTGCCAAGTGCCGGCAGGGTCGCAAACTTTTGTACCCATAGCGAGTTAAAACGCCGTCATTTTGGCAGCGGCACAGGCGTGTCGGCTAGCGTTGCCAGATACGCGATCACGTCAGCTTCATCGGACGCGGACGGCAGCCCGTTGAACGTCATTTTCGTGCCGGGTACGAACGTCTTAGGGCTGTGAATGAAATTGGCGAGATCTTCAAAGGACCACTGCCCGCCTTTGTCTTTCATGGCTTTCGAATAATCGAACCCAGGGTAGCTTGCCTTCGGACGGTTTACGACGTCCCACAGATTCGGACCGACGGTCGGCTTCTTGCCTTTTTCCGCGACGTGGCAAGCTTGGCATTTCTTGAAAATGGCCTTGCCGTTCTCGGCATTCGCCTTCGGAAGAAGCGCCAATACTTCCTTCGCGCCGTCGGCAGAGGCAGGCGCCGCGCCGGCTTTTTCCGCAGGCGCACCATTTTCGGCGGTGGTCGCAGCGGGGAGCGTATAGCCGGGTTTTTCCGGGGCGTGCCCGACGTTCATCTCAATGATCGTTTTCGTCCCGAATATCAGCAGCAGCGCAGACAGCACAGCGCCCGCGACCTTGGTGAATTCGAAACTATCGAAATGCTCCATCTCCCTGCTCCCTGGACGGCCATCCCCAAGGCGCGCAATTCAGGGTGACGAAATCGATTCGCGGTATATAAGCTCGCCACCCGCAAGCACGCCGTCTTTTTCCCATGTCGATAGCGTCATCGGGCCGATTTGTCACCGAACAAAAGAAACAAACCGCAGTGCCTCAGGAAACGCTTGTTCTCATACCGGCCCGGATGCAGGCGACCAGACTTCCCGGAAAGCCTCTCGCCGACATTCAGGGAACGCCGATGATCGTCCACGTATGGCGGCGGGCGGTCGAATCCAACGCCGGCCGAGTGGTGGTGGCGACCGACAGCGCTGAGATCCTGGAGGCCGTCACAGCCGCCGGCGGTGAAGCCGTGATGACGCGCAGG
>CAYYDL010000357.1:0-2793 GCA_964470545.1 uncultured Hyphomicrobium sp.
ATTTCTGGAATGACAGCAGCCGTATCGCATTAGGGATGTCCGCATCATTCGTGACGATGACCGGAGCGTGACCGCCGAGTTCCATCGATGTGCGTTTCATGTGTGCGCCGCAAAGGGACGCCAGATGCTTCCCCACGGCGGTAGAACCGGTAAATGAAAGCTTCCGAATGGCCGGATGACGGATCAGGCTCGACGAAATCTCGGCGGGATCGCCATAGACCAAGTTGACAACGCCACCGGGAACACCGGCATCCACGAATGCCTGGATGACCTCGGCGCCAGAAGCTGGCGTCTCCTCATTGCCCTTGGCGACAACAGTGCAGCCGGCCGCCAGGGCGGCCGCTACCTTGCGGACGACCGCATTTATCGGAAAATTCCAAGGTGTGAAGGTCGCCACTGGGCCGATGGGCTCCCTAAACGTAATTTGGCGCACATTCGGCAACTGACCGGGAACGACGACGCCATACGTCCGTCGTCCCTCCTCCGCCAACCAGTCGATGAAGTCCGCCGATCCCCTGATTTCGGCCTCGGCTTCGGAGAGCGGCTTGCCCTGCTCGAGAGTCAGCAACGGAGCAATTCGTCCCATTCGTTCGCGCAGCAACGCGGCCGCCGCGCGAAGTAGCTTGCATCGCTCATATGCAGTCGTCGTGCGCCACGACCGGAAAGCCTTGTCGGCGGCCCACGCGGCTTCGTCAATATCCGAGGCCGCAGCGTGCGCCACGATACCGATCGTCTCTTCGGTTGCTGGGTTAAGGACGCTTAGCGTCCGGCCATCGGAGCCGTCCCGCTGCTTTCCATCTATCATGAGCTTGACGTCGAGGGTGGTCTCGACAGCGCTTAGAGACATTATCGGACCTTCCAGGCTTGGGCCGGCGCAGCTTGCTTGGCTGTCTTAATATCGAACAGAAATTTCTCCATTTCCGCTGCTACACGGTTCGGAGCCTCAAGCGTTATGGCGTGTTTCATGCCTTCGAGGATCACAAGCTTCGAGTTCGGCATCGCGGCCGCGATCTTCTTGTTAAGCCGTGGATTGCAGCCGCCGTCGAACTCGCCCGTGATAATAAGCGCAGGAGCCTTTATCTCACGCAGCCACGGCTCCATCGCTGTCGTGGCATAGACGTCAAATGCGTTGATGAAGATGCCTTCATCCGTTTCGAGCACTTGTCGTTTACGGCGTTCGATAACGTCCGGATTGGCGGCGCCGAATTCATCGGTGAACCAACGCGCAGTCATCGTATCGAGTACCTGCGCGACGCCGTTCTGCTTCATTTCGCTACCGAGTGCATTGAGCTTGGCCTTATCTTCGTCGGTGCGGAAGGCAGCCGTAGACAATAAGGTGACGGAAAGAACGCGATCACTAAAGCGGCGCGCATACGCCGGCCCGATCATTCCTCCAAGCGAATGGCCCGCAAAATGGGCCTTCTCGATGCCGAGTTTCGCGCGCAGGGCGTCAAGATCATCGACAAGATCATTCAAATCGAACGGCTCACTCGACGCTGGGCTCTTTCCGTGCCCTCGGAGATCATACGAGACGCACTTAAAGTTGGCGCGGAGCCGCCTACCAATTCCGGCAAAGCCCGCGCGACGCGCTCCGATGCCATGAATGAAAAACATTGCCGGGCCTTCGCCTTCGACAGTGTAGTCACAGCTTACTGCTGTCATGTGGCGCCCTCATTTTGTCGTGGTTTGCTTCCCTCGTTCTGAGCAAAGTTGTCCGGCTACTGCCCAGTCTTCGCGCGGAATTTCTGTAAATAGGACGTGGACCGCGCCGGCACGAGCACCGCAGATTTCCACCATGCTCGCCGTCATGCGCTCGGCGATCTGCTTCTTTTGCTCCGTTGTTCGTCCTGGAAATATGTCCACTCGAATGATCGGCATGCATTTGCTCCAGTCGCTCTGCTATTTCGAATTGGCGGACGGCTGCGCAGTTGCCGCGGGTCGGTCAGAGAAGAGTTCGCCGCCGATCGCATAGTCCGATGGCTGCAAGTCATCGAACATGATCTGGATTGCGTGTGGCTCTAATCCGCACACGTCGATCATGGTTTCGGCAAGGGCCTTCGCCAATTTCCGCTTCTGATCGATCGAACGCGGAAACATCTCGACGCGAATAATCGGCATGCGTTTCTCCATTGCTGAGTTTGAGCTTCTGAGATTGCCCGTTATGTGCTGTTGTCCAGCAATCGTCGGGTGATACGATCGCTTAAAATTGCCAGGATCGCGATCGTCAGGCCCGCCAGAAGGCCGAGGCCCGGATCTGCCTTGCTCAGAGCGACGTACACGTCTTGACCCAAGCCGCGGGAACCGACGAGTGCAGCGATCGCCAGCATGGCCAGCGCTGACATGATCGTCTGGTTCAAGCCGAGGAGGAGATCGTTCCGTGCCGCGGGGATTTCAACAAGAAAGAGAAGTTGCAAAGGCGAGCAACCGGCCAGCTTTCCTGCCTCAATTTGTGTCTCCGGTACGTGCCTCAGTCCCTTCTCCGTATAGCGGATCATCGGCACTATCGTGTAGGCGACGATCGCCAAATAACTCGAGAAGTCGCCAATCTGAAAGAACAGGATCAGCGGAATTAGAATGACGAACGGCGGAATCGTTTGCAGAAAATCATTCACTGGTCGGATGATGAGCGAAACGGGTTTGAGCTTTGCGGCCAGCACGCCAATGATGCCACCCACTACGACCGAAGTTACAATCGCTGCGGTTCCCAAGTAAGCAGAGAACATGGTGGAATTCCACATTCCGCTAGCCGCAACGAAGAGCAACGCGACACTTACCGTCGCCGCGAATTGGATG
>CAYYDL010000358.1:0-3885 GCA_964470545.1 uncultured Hyphomicrobium sp.
TTCTCCCAATACTGGGCGCATGGCCTTGCGCCATTGGGCTCGTAAGTGGGGTAGGTCTTCTCTGGATCGTAGTTTGTGACGCTCATCTCATGCCCTCATCGCCGCGATCTTCGCGCGCGCCGCCGCGAGTTCGTCCTTGCCTTTCTGTGTGAGCATGTCGTCGGGTAAGTCGCGAAGGTGGTACAGCCACGTCGCGAAGCACGAACAGTAGACTTCCTCGCCGACCTTGGTGATGTCGTCGTAGTAGCCTGCCGGCCCCGGCTTGACGAGCCCTTTTTCCTTCGCCCAACTGCTCCGCAGGAGATAGATCTTCTGATCGCGCTCCTTGTGGTCTTCGCGATACTGATAGCCGGGCGAGCGCCAACGACTGTTCCAGCGCATCGCGATCGCGCCGCCATCCACCGCGACGACCTCGTTTAGCGCTGCGGCGAACTTGTGAGATTGGTCGATCGCGACGCGTCGTTCTTCGAACGGTAGCGACGTCAGGGCCTTGCGGATGTTGTCTTTCGTATCCTTGACATCCACGGCTCGCGAGCCGCCTGCCGGCACCGACGACGCCCACCCAGCGAAGCGTTGGATGGTCTTTTCGATCGACTGCTCGCGATTCAGCTTGATCAGGTTGCGCGAAACCATCAGGCGCCGATCGAGTTCGGTCCGCAGTTTGGGCTTTAGCCGCTCGATCGTGAATTTGCCTGCGCCTCGATGCGTCTTCAGGATCTGGCCGTCGTCGATGAGCTTTTTGTAGATGCCGCCGAGCGTACGATTCAACTCTTCATTCAGCACACTCTCAGGCACCAACGACTCAACAGCAGCACGGCGGATTTTCTCGACCCACATCTGCAATTGCTCGGCGCTCTGGAATCCGTGCTCCTGGTAGTAGCGGATTGCTTCGCTGACTACCTGAAAGAAGGATTGTTGGGCCATTACGCTGCCTTGGCAAATTCGCCATGATATTTGGCAGAGGCGACTAAATAGGCGTCGTGGGCCGCCTCGGGGGTAGCGAAAAGTCCTAGGCTGATCTTCTTGCCATTATGACTGATCTGAGCCTTCCATTTCGATGACGACCGATCCAAGCTCACGCCCTTATAACCGCTGGTGTTGTGCTTTGGCATCGAATAGTTCTTCATATTCTGCGCTCGCGTCACTAAGCGCAGGTTCGCGATTCGATTGTCTGATCGAACACCGTTGATGTGATCAATTACCAGGTTTTCGTCAATACTGCCATGCATGTAAATCCATGCCAGCCGATGTGAAAAATAGTTCCTTCCATCTATCTTTATCTTGTGCCAGCCCGCACCCTTGTCTCCGCCGGCGATATCGCCGATCTTCACGCAGTTGGTTGTTCTAACCCTCCACGTGAAAATACCGCTCTCAGGGTTATAATGCAGGACTTCTCTAAGTCTTTCTTGCGTAGGCATTTGAGATCCCTCTCAATCATCCAATAAGGGAGCGCAGCAGACCGTTGGATGGGCGGCTTTTCGGGGATCAGCCTAGCTGCGCTAAAGTGGTCTAAATGTTGTGCGGCCTTGGCGCTTCGGGTTCCGGTGCCGGTTCTGGTGGGGCGTAATTGCGCAGGTCGTCGTAATCCAGAATCAAAGGATTCGGGAAAAGGTTCTTCGACTCGTTGAGGTTATTTGCGGCCCATTCGATCAATCGGCTTTTGTTATCAGGGTCCAGTTGCGGCATGAGGACTTCTAGCGCAGCTATTATGGACTCATGCTTAACCTTATCGGTCTTGACCTTTTCCGCTTCCGGCTCTTCCATCAGCGATGGCCACGTCGCCTCAAAGGCGTTTTGCCATTCGTAGAAAGCCTGCTCGAACGTCTTGTCCTCGTATCCAGGCACCGTCGCGCGGATCGTCTCGAAGAATTCAGGCGTCCAGGCGAGTCGCATCACGATGCGATCGAAGAAGTCGTACAGCGGCTTGACCGTCTCGCGTTCGTGGTTGATGTAACGGATGACGTCCTTCGCGTCCTCGGTTCCCTCGCCGAATCCTTCCGCGTACGATTCAGAGTTCAGAATTTTGGCCGGCTGAGGAACGGCCGCCGCGATGTTCTCGAGAATGTTCTTGCGGGCCGTCGTGAGCGCGCCGTCCGCGTTAAGCAGATTCAGCGTTTCGATCGCCTCTTCAGGCGTGACGTTGATGACGTTGTTGGTCTGCGCTTCCTTGACAACGTTGCGCTTGACGCCCTGCAAAGCCGCCATTGCCCGGTCAGTAATCGACCCCGCCTGCTTCATCTTCGCGACGATCACGCCGACCTTTCGGGCGACCATGTCGTCCGCGACCATCGTCTGGACGTAGGATTTCAGCGGGAAGAGGGCGCGCTGATAGACTGATCGGCCCGTATAGCCGTATGCCGAGTTCGTGTACTCGATGTACAGCGGCGACTCGTTGAAGAACACGAGTGCGCGGGACGGGTGGTACGTCTGTCCTGCGGCGGTAACGACCGTCGGCTTCTGAAAATCCGGCGCGTTCGGGTCCTGGTTCAGGACGAGCGAGCCAGCCGTATTGAGCGGATCAAGCGCATTGAAGTAAAGCTTGTCGGCGAGTTTCGGCAATTCTTCCGGCTTGATCACGTCTTTGGTATCGACGCCCTTTGCGCCGTAGACGATTGCCGACGCGCCGTAGATCTTCGCCAAGCGCCAGGTGTTCGCGATTTGCGCGTCGGCACCGATCGCAACCCAGGTTCGCTCGAATTGCTCCCGGACGCGCTCTTCCGGACTGTTCGGAATCGCGATCTTCCGCTTCTGGCTCATCGCCAGCTTGATCGGCTGGTCAACGATCTTCCCGCCAAGGGGATGGTGGCTGTAGATCAACTTGCACAGTTGATAGCTCACCTCGGCGCCCGGCACGATATCGTCGGCCATCAGCAGATCGAGCAGGCTCGACGACAGCTTGGAACCTGTGATGGTGATTTCTGCCATGGGGATGATATCTATAGGCCGTCAGAATCTCCGAGGCCAATTGCTATGCCGTAGACGCCGACGTCGAATAGATCGTCAGCCTGATTGGGTATGCCGAGCCGGTAGCCGAAGAACTGACTCAGGAAGTGGTTTTGGAAGCGGTCCTTGTATTGGACTTTCTTCTCGTAGGCGTGCTCGGATATCTTGACCTTGCCGTGATAAACGAAGTCCGACACACCTGTTCCGCGCGCGTCTTTGCTCAGCGAAGTAAGCTTGCTGTCGATTGCCGTTGCCGGCCAACCGTTTCGGGCCGCTCGTTGAAGCAGGGTGACGCCCGATCCCTTGTCTTCGACGAAAGCCCCAGCACTCCCGAGTCTCGCGCCACACGATCTGGCCAGCTCTTCCAGTCGCGCCATGACCGTTGGGAACCAGTCCGCGATGAGATCGCTTTCGATCTGAGTGATATCCCAATCGAGAAGCACCAGCGGGTGGCCGACGTAGCGGTTTCGCGCCCAAAATGCGACCGCCGTGCCGTCATTTTTGTCGCCGGTCTTAAGCGCCGAGTCGATGGTCGCGAAAACGTAATCGCAGACGCGCGGCGTCGCTACCGGCATGCCATCGACCAGCATGCTCGGGAGCTGGAAGAGGGTGCCTTCCAGCGGCCTCGGCAACTGCTGATACAGCGACGCCCACGTGCGTGGGTTCGTCTCGAATTGCGCCCAGTGCTTCTCGCTGAACCATTGCGGCCAAAGGTATTCGCCAATCTTCCGGCCAAGGGGATCGTTCTGGACTTCGCACCGCGCCTGCAGGCAAACGACTTCCCAGACATTCCCGTCTCGGCATTTGATCGGGCCGCTTTCGCCTTTCCAGTCCTCGGGAAGGATGCGTCCGGCGAGATCGTCTTCGTGCCAGCGCGTCTGGATGATGACGACCCAGCCACCAGGAATCAGACGCGTCTTGAGATCGTCCTCATATGCTGAC
>CAYYDL010000359.1:0-4757 GCA_964470545.1 uncultured Hyphomicrobium sp.
CAGCGGTCTTGAATGGTGAGCCCATCTTATGTCCTCCGACGAAATTCGCGTTACTGGGGCTGCAAGGTAACCTGCTCGGGATATGCGCGGACACCCAGATCCGAGATATCGAGTCCCATCTCCTCCTCTTGCTCCGACACACGCAGCAGGCGAAGCTGGTTCAAGATCCAGCTGGCGATGTAGCCAGGGATGAAGCCGAGCCCGACGGCGCAAATCAGCGTACCGCCGATTTGACCAAGAAGATTGATCGGCGCTTGTCCGTCTTGAGCGATGTAACCGGCGGCTAAGATGCCCGGGAGGATACCGCTGATGACACCGGTGACGCCGTGAACCGCGACAGCACCAACGGCATCGTCGATCCCGAGCTTCTCAATGAACATCGCAGTTTTGGGCATCAGGTAGGCCGCCGCAAACGAGATTATGATCACGAGCGCAGGATGATAAAGGTCCATGCCCGATGCTACCGCGATGATGCCGGTGAGGCCTCCGGAAATCGTGAAGAATGGGTCTGCCTTCGAGGAAACATAGGCTCCCATCAGGCCACCACATAACGCCAATGTCGTGTTAACCGCGAGCATCGAGAGCGTAACGGGCGAACCGTAGATATTCGTGATACCCGTGTATTCCGGAATAAAGATTACGCAACAGGCGAGGAAAAAGAAGAAACCGACAAAGATCAACATGAGGCCGACCATCGTCAGGCTGATGTTGTGCGGAAGGATCGGCTTCGGTGTGCCATCCGCCGCGAACTTGCCGACACGCGGTCCGAGATTAAGCAGGACGCCGAGTGTGAAGAAACCTGAGACGGCGTGAACGACGATCGCGCAGCCGAAATCATGGACGCCCCACTGGCTCGTCATCCAGCCGAAGTAGTTCCAGGCCCAAGCCGCCGCAATGACCCAAAGGACGCTGCCAAGAAGGATTGAAAGCACATAATATCCGCCGAGCTTGATGCGCTCGATGCAGGCGCCCGAGAGGATCGACGACGTCGTCATGGCAAAGAGCGCGAAGACCATCCAGAAGACGCCGGTGAATTCGTCGCCCTTCGTCGGCGTAAGCGCGTCGCTCCAGGGATAGGAGCCGACAACCGGCACAAAGGCTGCTTTTGCCGTATCGCTCAGCGTGTCGGGATCGGTCCATGGACCGAGAAGGGGCCCCGTCATCGGCCAAAGCGCAAAACCATTGTAGACCCACCAGCCGAAGAAGAAGAACGACAGGCCCACCGTCGCAAGTGTCATCAAGTTCTTCAGCATCGTCGCCAGCAGATTTTTTGATCGCGAGACGCCGCCCTCATAGGCCAAGAAGCCGACGTGGATCAGGAACATCAAAACGCCGGCGGTGTAGTAAAAGGCTTCGGCGACGAAAGTCTTGAGGAAGGGAAGCGAGGCAAGGCCTTTGGCCTGGTCTGCCGTGATCATTACCATGTCAGTGCCTGCAGCCATGATGCAGTCCCCCCAAAAAGCGATTGCTCACGCCGGCGCTTCGCATATTTCGTACCAAACAAGATATTTTCTTGGGGGAAGAATGCCTCCCGACGGGAAAATCTATTCATTCATGATGGCTTACCGTCCTGCGTCATTCTGGGTCGGCGATATGGAGCCGTGTTCGTCTGCCCGCCGGGGATCCCGACCAACGCTGCATTTTTAGTCGCACCAATTCATCATTTGCTCAGTCAATTGGCAGTCCAGCGGATGTGGTTCGCCAAGACTCCGCGGACTCAAGGACGTCGACGACGGCAGCCGATTTCGAACAAGGGTGTTGGGGCAGTCATGTCTATCGCCTTTTTTCCCGTTTGCATGTTGCGCATCGCTATGTCAGAAACCCCTTCCTTTACGGGCCCGTGGCTCGTTTGCGGGTGTAGCTCAATGGTAGAGCAGCAGCCTTCCAAGCTGAATACGTGGGTTCGATTCCCATCACCCGCTCCAAATCAGACCCTCCATCCCCACTGCGGTGTTGGTGAGCGCATCCGTAGGCTATGACCTCGTGGTTGCGCTCTCAGCGAAGCCTTGCCAGGACCGGGTTTAGCCTCGTCTCGGGCGTGACAGGGACGTTCCGGCGCCTCCGTATTTTCACTTCAAGTATCGGACGAGCGATCCGTTTCGCGCTTTACCGGCGGTTTAGATTTATCGACGCGCGGAACCTGATTCACTCTGAACTCTAGATTTTCCACCGAATCGCGGGTTCCACCGACGCGTAGGATTTTCCGTGTTTCTACGGAGGTAAGCGCGCGGCCGGCTTCAGCCCGAGGGCGCCGGACGGAATAACAAGCACGCGTTTGCGACCCTAGCTTCACCGTCGAAAGAAACCGGTTGCGCCATGATTCGTCCCGCTGACGTCTTCGACGCCACGCTTCGATGTGACCCGCAAGCGGCGCTTCGGTCTCAACCAGGGAAAGGTGAAAGCAATGCCGAAATTCCCCGTCGCTCTTTTCGTTTCAATGATCGCGCTCGGCGCGGCCGCTGGCACTGCCAGCGCGCAGTCGACTTGCTCCGGTGACTTCGAGAACATCGGTGGAAACTGGATCGCAACGAAGTACTGTCAGCGCGTGCATGCCAAGGGCGTTGCCGCCCGAGAGCATGAGCGCCTGACCTCGCATCCGACTCTTGCCCGCGACGAGACGCCGGGTCAGTTCTGCCGCATGCACGTCAACGACATTCGTACATCGACCTACTGCTCCGAATACAACGACGATTGATCGCTGCACTCCGCCTCAGTTCGGTGTATCAACGATGGGCTGTCCCTCCGGGGTCGGCCCTCTTTTTTGGGGGTGGCGTCACCACCGCAAAAGACCGGACAAAAGAATGCCGATGACGCAGACGAACAGCACCCCGGCCGTGTACCAGGTGGCCAGGAACGGAAGCCCGTATTCGGTGCAATGAAGTGAATAGACGCAGGCGCCATATCCTCCCGCCATAAGTCCTGCGGCACCTCCGGCCGCCGGATAGTTTGTTGGGGCAAGCTGGCGAAGAATGGCGAGCGCCGCAACCAACAGCGGTAATGAGAGCACGACGATGGCCCAGGGGCAGATTAAATACGAGCTGCCAAGCCAGAGTTGGTCGCGATCGGCCGCTTGAGCCGCGAAGATTTCAACCGCAGCCGCGACGCTTACCACGGAGATGGTGACCATTCCGACCGCAAAGGATGATCCCGCGGTTGCACCGGGACGTCCGAGCCTCTCGACCGCGAAGAGTCCTGCCGTGCCGAGCATGAAAGTATAGCCGGCCTTTATCCAGAACGGCGCCGTCTCCATCGCCTCGCTGATTTCGGGTCGAAGACCGATCCAAAGAAGCATGGTCGCGAGTGAAATGACCGTCGCGATCGATAGATTTAAAGCGATTGCTTTTGCGACCGATCCCGACGATGTCGGAAGATCAGCGACAAGACTCCGAATGAGCTGGTCGGTTCGCAATCTCTCAACTCCGCACGTAGATAGCCGAAGCCATTGTTGCAGCGCCGAGCAGCGCTTCGCGTTCGGCTTTTATTCCCATTCCGGATTTCGGATGAGCCGACGTGGAAGTTACATCGTTCAGATCATTTTTTTCTGTTTGCAGCGTGGGGGCTCTATGGCTGTGCATTTCTCCCTCTGGCCCGGCGGTCAGCGATACAACTATTGCTGTTGCGGAATTCTGCGTCTGTTCGAAAGACTTCGAAATTCCTGTGCCTATACGCCGCCCGCGAGATGACATACTATGCTCTAAAGGGTTCTTACAGCTTCCATAATTCGCATAGTTCGGGGTGAGTGCTCGAATGGGTAATACATACGGACTGCGGCCTAGCTCTCGAGGCCCGGCGCATATTCATCGTGCCTCGCGTGCATCCTGGACATCTGCAATCCTCGTTGTCGCGGCCGTGACCGGCCTTTCCGGTTGCGGCGATCGGAACACCTTCGTGCCGCCGCCGCCGCCAAAGGTGGAAATCGCGGCTCCACTCCAACAGCCCGTCACGCGATATCTCCTTGCGACAGGCAACACGGCCGCCGTTAACAGCACAACGCTGGTGGCGCGCGTCCAGGGGTTCATTCAGAGCATCAATTATAACGACGGCGACACAGTGAAGGCCGGTCAGACGCTGTTTGTGATCGAGCAGAAGCCTTACCAGTTGGCGCTCGAACAGGCTCAGGCCGGAATGGCAAGCGCCGAGGCCTCAACGAAGAAGTCGAAAGCCGATTACGACCGACAGGCTGATCTCGCGGCCAAGAACATATCGAGCCAAGCAACGCTCGATTCAGCGACGGCCACGTACGACGCGGCGGTGGCTTCGCAAAAACAAGCGCAGGTCAATATCGACCAAGCTCAGCTCAACCTCAGCTATACGGAAGTCAAGGCGCCGTTCGATGGCATCGTAACGGCGCGCCAAGTCTCGCTCGGCCAGCTCGTCGGAGCAGGCAGTCCAACGACGCTCGCCACGATCGTCCAGCTCGAGCCGATCTACGCGAACTTCTATGTCAGCGAAACCGATGTGCAGAACATTCGCGAAAACATGAAGGCGCGCGGGCTTACACCGGAGGAGCTCAAGAAGATTCCCGTCGAAGTGGGACTTCAGAATGAAACGGGATATCCTCATAAGGGAACGCTCGATTACGTCGCGCCGAGCCTCACTGCTGCTACGGGCACGCTCCAGGTGCGCGGGATATTTCCGAATTCCCACCGCGCGTTGCTGCCGGGCTACTTCGTTCGCGTGCGCGTTCCGCGCGGCAAAGAGAATGACGCGCTCCTTGTGCCGGACCGCGTCGTCGGCAGCGATCAGGCGGGGCGCTA
>CAYYDL010000360.1:0-5965 GCA_964470545.1 uncultured Hyphomicrobium sp.
TTTCGTGTTGACCACCCAGTCCTGCAGCTTGATGAGCTCGTGCTGCAAACGGAAGAGTTCCTTGAAATAGAACTGCCGGTCGAGAAGCCCTGCCTCCCTGTCGCGATCCTTTTCATCGAGCAGGCGTTCGAGACGGCTGTCGTCCATCTCCATTTCGAGTTCTTCATCGAAGCTGTCGGCGATTTCGGCTTCGATCCGCGCGCGTGCGGCGTCGCTCTTGTCCTGCTCGTCCGTCATCGCCCGATCACCTCTTCCTCATGGCCCGTCTTGATCTATCCGTTCGATAAACACGCGAGGCGTGTGACAACGCTGTGACGAGCTTGGCCTTTGGCCAAGCTCGCGGAAACGCCGAGCCTTCATCCCCTAGACCGGCGGCGGATTGCGTTCGGCGAAGTCCGACTGATGCCAATAGGGATAGGCTTTCGGCCGCTCGCTGGCCGCATCGAGCCTGGCGATTTGCTCCGGCGTCAGCCGCCATCCGACGGCGCCCAGATTATCCTTCAATTGCGTCTCATTGCGCGCGCCGATGATGACGCTTGAAACCGTCGGCCGGTGAAACAGCCAGTTGAGCGCGATCTGCGGGATTGTCTTGCCGGTTTCTCTCGCGACCTCATCGAGCGCGTCGACGACAGTGTAAAGATAATCGTCCGGAACGGGCGGCCCTTTGTCGGCGGTCGTGTGAAGGCGGCTGACCTCGGGGAGCGGCTGACCCCGACGAATCTTGCCGGTAAGACGGCCCCAGCCGAGGGGGCTCCAGACGAGGGCACCAAGCCCCTGGTCCAATCCGAGCGGCATCAGCTCCCATTCGTAATCGCGTCCGATGAGCGAATAGTAGGTCTGATTCGCGACGTAGCGCGGATAGCCGTAGCGGTCCGCGACGGCGAGCGATTTCATCAGATGCCAGCCGGAGAAATTCGACACGCCGACGTAACGGATTTTGCCCGCGCGAACGAGTTGATCGAGCGTCGACAGAACTTCTTCCGGCGGCGTCATCGCGTCGAAGCCGTGCAGTTGGAAAATATCGATGTGGTCGGTTTGCAAGCGCCTGAGTTGCTGTTCGCAGGTCTTCAAGAGATGGAACCGTGACGAGCCGACATCGTTCGCATCATCGCCAAAACGGAAGGTCGCTTTCGTGGAAATGAGAACCTTGTCCCGACGTCCCTTCAGCGCTTCGCCGAGGATGAGTTCGGAATTACCCTTCGAGTAGACGTCGGCAGTATCGAAAAGCGAGACACCGGCATCGAGACAGATATCAATCAAGCGGCGCGCGTCTTTGACGTCCGAAGAGCCCCACGCCTTGAAAAATTCGCCGGTGCCTCCGAACGTCCCCGCTCCAAAGCTCAGGAGCGGCACGCTGAGACCCGACGCGCCGAGCCGTCGATATTCCATGGAAGTCCCCTTTTCCGAATGTGCAATTTTGTGGCGTCAAGCTGCGAACCGTCGCCGCAGCCGAAGGAGAGATAGGATCGATTTGGCGAGAAAAAATGCGATCACATCTCGCAGTGTTCCGTACGCAAACTTCACAATTTTTTCGCTCAATGGTAGAGCATCGTTAAATTAATGTAACAACGATTTGAGCTAACTTTTTAATAAACAGGCGTAAATCGATTTACGCGCGCGAGTTGTGCAGCACTCTGACGATATGTCGCGCGTCCAATCCTCTCTTGTTTTCGCCCCATTACGACGGTGGATGCGCGCCGTTTGTGAAGACAAGTGAAGGAGTGGAAACATGCGATTGGGTTTAATCGCAGTGGGAGTGCTTCTGGCCGGGGTGGCCGGAACGACATCCGCAGAGGCGCGTCAGTATCAGGGTCACAAAGGAGACCGGTACGAACGCACGCACGCGCACTGGACCGGCAAGCGGCACTATTCGGGCCGCGCCTATGCACAGCGCCGGTATGCCCACCGTCAGTACTCATACCGCAAATCAGCATCCCGCTATGCCTATCGCTCGGGCGTGCGTCGCAGCTATGCCCATCGGGGATATGCGTATAGCGGCCGCGTCCATCGTCAGTATGCTCAGCGCCGCGCGTATAGCGGCCGTCGGTATGCTTCGGCCGGAGGTCGGCCGCGCGCGTGGTGCGGATGGTGGATGCGTACGCAGCTCGGCGGCGGTCCGGAATACAATCTCGCCGCCAACTGGCGCCATTACGGACGGCCGAGTGGCCCGCAGGTTGGTGCCGTGGTGGTCTGGCCGCATCATGTCGGGATGATCACGGGTCGTGCCGCCAACGGTATGTGGATCGTCAAGTCCGGAAACGACGGCAATGCCGTTCGCGAACGGGCGAGGTCGGTCGCCGGGGCGGTCTTCCGTATGGGCTAATGCCTCGAAAACCGGACAGGCCGACAAAGCGGCCTGTCCGGGTTTTCACGAGAAACGGGAATTGAACAAATCGAAATAGCGGCACGAAATCGCCGCCATCGGCAGTGAAATAAAACCAAAAAAAGAATATGGCCGGTGACGCTTATCGCTGTCTCCCGGCCATTTCGGAAAGGAAGGGGCGCATCTCGCGCCCAATCGCCATTTGCATTTGCGTTCGAAGCCTGAATGCCCAGTCCGAGGCTCCGAGACGCGAATGAACTTAGGCGGCCCGCTTTTTCTTGACGGCCTTCTTTACGGTCTTCTTCGCGGCCTTCTTAGCAACCGGCTTCTTGCGCGCTGCTGTCTTCTTCGCCGCCTTCTTAACTGCCTTAGCCATAGTTTTAATCTCCCTCTAGGAGTTCGAATCAGCTCGAACACTGCAAACATGAGCAAATTCGAGAAGCTTGTAGACGAAGAAGTTTGAAATCACGCGCAAAAAGGAGATTATTAACGGCTTCCTGTGACTTTAATGTCGCAATTTTTCTTATTTTTCCACTTTTGGCGGTCAGGGCTGGACTCGGACTCGCGAACTATCGCAGCGCGATTGCATCCATTGCGTCGCAATTCTTGAACGGCAAATGCGATATTCGCGAATTTCGCACGATTAGATTTGCGCGGTTCTGCGCACGCGTTTCTGGAAATCGAGCGCGGACTGAAGATACGTCATGCGCTCATCGAGAATTTCCGAGAACCACGATTGATAGTCTGGCTCTTTCGGAACGATGTCGGCGATGATCGATCCATCCGACACTTTAAGCTCGGCGCCATAATGACGAGCGATCGCTTGCATCTTTGCATTGTCGGGCAGGCAAACGAGAATGAGATGCCGCAGTCCGCGATTGCGCGCAGTCTGGATGATGCGTCCCATCAGTTGCGTGGCGATGCCGCGATTGACGAAAGGTCTTTCGACGGAAAACGCAACCTCCGCTCCATCTTTGTACATCAGGATGTCGGGGCGCAGCTCCGCCACCGCGCGCACAACGCCGTCGACGAAATATCCGAAGGTGACGTTGCCGAAATCGCCCGCATGCGACGCATAGCGGCTGATGAAGTCATCGGAAACATCGTGCCCGAAGCGGCGGTGACGCGCATCGCCGTCGAGCCGATGTAAATGTTCGCGCAACAGATAGGCCTCGCTCGCAAGCAGGCGGCGAATGAACCCGAGCTGCTCCGTGGTCCCCTCCTGGCCCTCTTTCAACATGGTGAACTCTCCTCAAGTGGGGCCGCGCCGCCAGTCGCCAACCGGTTGGATTAGAAACTGAAAATGGCGAGGAATTTGTGCGGCGCGAGGTGAAATGCTGCAAAGCAGCAATGCATTTTTGCGCGACGGGAAATGATCCGTCGAGCCGCGGGGCCCCGTCGCCCCGCAAAAACGTCGAGAATGCTCGAGGCCACCGCGATTCGCCGCGGGCATCACTGGTTGCGCCGCAGGCGTTTGCCCGATTACCGAGAAGGGGAAGTGACTTGAGGGCATGATGGGGACGATTTCCGACGGCTATCGCCAACGGCTCGCGCAGAACGAACTCGAACCCGACGCTGCCCAGGCTGCTTTGGCAACGCGCTTCGATGTCTTGGAAGCGCAGCTCGCCGCCTATCGGCCGTCGAATGGCAGTCTCTCAAAATTCTTCGGCAAGCCTCCTGTCCCTCCAAAGGGCATGTACATTTGGGGCGCCGTCGGTCGCGGCAAGACGATGCTGATGGATCTCTTCTTTGAAGAGACCTCCTTCAAACCGAAGCGGCGTGCGCATTTCCACGAGTTCATGGCCGACGTTCACGAGCGCATCGCCAAAGCCAGAACCACCGTTCCCGGCGACCCTATCCCCCATGTCGGCAAGCAGATCGCAAATGAAGCGCGCCTTCTCTGCTTCGACGAGATGCACGTCACCGACATCGCCGACGCAATGATCCTTGGGCGTCTCTTCGAGGCACTTTTCGCAGCCGGGACAGTCGTCGTGACGACATCGAATGCGAAGCCATCCGATCTTTATAGGAACGGCCTCAATCGCCAGCTTTTCCTTCCTTTCATCGTGCTTCTCGAGCGGCATCTCGAGGTGATCGAGCTTGGCGCGCAGAAGGATTTCAGGCTCGATAAGCTCTCAGGCCTGCCGCTTTATTTCTCGCCTGCAGATGCCTCTGCGAAGGCCGCGCTCGATCGCCATTGGGAGCGCTTGACGGGCCATCACCCGGGAAAGCCGCAGACGATCGAAGTCCTCGGCCGCAAGGTTTCGGTGCCGCTCGCGTCGATGGGCGTCGCGCGCTTCAATTTCAAGGATCTCTGCGACGTGCCGCTCGGCGCCAACGACTACCTTCACATCGCCCACGCATTTCACACTGTTCTGATCGACGATATTCCACGGCTGACGCCAGAACGCCGCGACGTTGCCCGCCGCTTCATCACGCTCATCGATGCGCTTTATGATAATCGCATCTGTCTGATCGCCTCCGCTGCCGCCGAGCCGTCGGCGCTCTATCCCAAGGGAGACGGGGCTGATCTTTTCGAGCGGACGGCCTCCCGGCTGACGGAGATGCGATCGGAGGCCTATCTGGCCGGCCATTCAGGCGGCCGAAGCCGCCATTAGCGGCCGCTTCCGTTGCATCGATGTGATCGAATCCCGCCCTGGCGCCCGAAATCTTCGCATGCGATGAGACTTTCGGATGAAAGTTGCGGCTTGCGCTTGACGGCTCAAGGATTTTGATTAGGCAGCAACGGCGTAGCATTTCGTCATCGGCGAATTCATAGACGTTCAATGTTAATTGATCCCTGGGGGAAGCAAGCATGGCGCGCACCAAAATCGCACTGATCGGATCGGGACAGATCGGTGGCACGCTTGCCCTCCTCGCCGGACTGAAGGAACTCGGCGATATCGTCATGACAGACATGCTTGCGGGTGTCGCAAAGGGGAAGGCGCTCGATCTCGCGCAAGCGGCTTCCGTCGAAGGCTACAACGCCAGGCTCTCTGGCGCCGGCACGGACGGCTATGAAGCGATTTCGGGAGCCGACGTTTGCATCGTCACGGCGGGTGTCCCGCGCAAGCCAGGCATGAGCCGCGACGATCTTCTCGACATCAATTTGAAGGTGATGGAGCAGGTCGGCGCCGCCATCAAGACCCACGCGCCGAACGCCTTCGTCATCTGCATCACCAATCCGCTCGACGCGATGGTGTGGGCGCTTCAGAAGTTCACGGGCCTGCCGTCGAACAAAGTTGTCGGCATGGCGGGCGTGCTCGATAGCGCCCGCTTCTCATGCTTCCTCGCGCAAGCTGCCGGTGTCTCGATCGAGGATGTTCGCGCCATGACCCTCGGCGGCCACGGCGACGATATGGTGCCGATGGTCCGCTATTCGACGATCGGCGGTGTGCCGCTGCCGGATTGTGTGAAAATCGGCATGTTCAGTCAGGAAGACCTCGACGCGATGATCAAACGCACGCGCGGCGGCGGCGGTGAGATCGTCGCGCTGCTCGGCACCGGCTCGGCCTTCTATGCGCCCGCGGCCTCTGCGATTGCGATGGCGGAAAGCTATCTCAAGGATAAAAAGCGGATGTTGCCCTGCGCCGCCCACCTCAAGGGTGAGTATGGCCTGAAGGACACCTACGTCGGCGTTCC
>CAYYDL010000361.1:0-2834 GCA_964470545.1 uncultured Hyphomicrobium sp.
GATCAGAGATCGGGAGATGGTGTTTTCGGGGGAGGCCGCTGACGAGCAGATCGCATCGGCGGTCAAACGAACGCTGAAGCTCGATGTGCCGCAGAATTTCAAAATCGTCGAGCAGGTCCGGTTCCCGAAACCCGAAATCGCGTTGCCGAGCAGCGGATACATGATGGGGATTGTCAACGACGGAGCGTCGCTCGATCTGGTCGGCATGGTCCCAAGCGAAGCGGCGCGCGATGCTCTAATCAATGCCGTGAAGGCGCGCTTTCCAGGGCGCGCTGTCAACGATAAATCGCAGGTGGCACCGGGCGCACCCGATGGATGGCAGCAATGCGTCGTTGCGGGCCTTTCGTCACTGCCGCGCCTGAAGAAGGGCAAATCGATCCTCACTGACCACCAATTGGTCGTGTCGGGCGAAACTGAGGACTACGCCGCATCGCAATCTGTTCCGGGCGATGTGAAGGCGGCTGCGGGTCAGACCTGCGAGACCACGACCAATATTGCATTTACCGGGCGGATGAAGACGGACCTGTCCTGGAAGGCCACGCGAGAGCCGAACGGAATGGTGACCATTCAAGGCGAAGCGCCAGATGATGCGTCGCGGATTCGCCTCGTCGAGATCGCGCAGCAGATTTATGCAGGATCGAGCGTAACCGACAACATGAAGATCGTCGGTGCGGCCTCCGAGCCGTGGTCCTCGGCGGCGCATCTCGGGCTTGAAGAGATGGCGCGCCTCAAGAACGGCGAGGTTTCCATTTCGGGCAAGGATTTCGTGATTAAGGGAGCGGCGGAAAGCGAGCAAGTCGCGAACGACATTCGCAGCGTGCTCTCGACCGATCTTCCGCCCGGCTTCAAGAGCCATGACGAAATCACCGTCATGTCGGCGGAGGAGAAAGCGGCCAATAGCTGCCAGACGTTGATGCGACAGGCATCCGCCAACGGCACGATCAACTTTGCGCGCGCCAAAGCCGATCTCACGGCGGACAGTGCGCAGACGCTCAGGGATCTCGCTCAGATCGCGAATGAATGCCCAAGCTTCAAAATCCAGATCGAAGGACATACGGATTCGGAGGGGACCGACGAGCGCAACCAAAGGCTCTCGGACCGTCGCGCGCGGGCTGTCGCGGATTTTCTGGCTCAGAGCGGCGTGGATCCGAGTCGGCTTTCGACAATCGGATATGGTGCGTCGCGGCCGATCGCCGACAATGCGACCGAGGCAGGCCGTGCGAAGAACCGCCGGATCGAATTCACGGTCAGGGTCAACTGAGACGGAAGGGAGATCGAGCGATGGACTATCTCTTCATCAAGTTGATCTGGTGGATCGCGCTCGCATTTGCGCTCGGACTGGTCGCCGGGTGGTTTTCGTGCCGCGAGAAGAAGGGTTGAAGGGTGCTCCGAAGACTATGAAATCCGACTTCCGGCATCTGTTGGGTAGGACATGACGTATCTGCTGCTTCAAACATTCCTGCTGTTGCTCGCGGCATATTTTTTGGGTGCGTTCGTGGGCTGCGTGGTGAAGCGCGCCTTGTTCTCCGGGGATGCCGATACATTGGTTCCTATCGAGGCCGATGTTCCGGTGCGGCCGCCTGTGGTCATGCCGCCGCAACCCGTGCGGACGCGAGCATTTTCGCCCGTCGCTCCACCGGTTGCACCCAGAGCGATCGATCCCGTGCAGCCGAAGATCGAGGTTTTGCGCAGGCCCGAGCCCCGACCCGTGCCGGCAGTGCTCGATCCGTCACGCTTCGAGCGCGCTCTTCACGGTCCAGACCCAAACGAAGGTATTCCGAGAATTTCGATCGTCGAAATAAGGCCCTCTGTTCTGAAGCCGGTCACGGGCATTTATCGTCCTCGGCCGCCCGAACCTCCTCCTGCTCCTGCTGTCATCAAGGAGCCTTTGCCGGATCAGGCTGCTCCGGAGGAGGGGATTCACGAGCCAGAGGCTGAAGTGGACGCGGAAGCTCCAGCGCCGCGTCCGGGCGGTTTGGCAGCGCGATTGCGAGACGCGACGACTGCGGCCGCTGCCGGTGCGGTCGCGGCCGCAAAGGCGGCTGCGGCGGCATCTGCGGCTATTCCCGTCATGGTCTCCTCGCGACGTGCGGCGGTCGACGAGCCGGTTGATGTGAATGCGACACTGGAGCCGGAGGAGCCGACACGCGCTTCCGACGAGGATGTGCCTGAGGCCGTTGATGAGACGCTTCCGGAGCCCTCTGCCGAACCAGCGGATGACAGCGAAGATGCGGAAACGGATGCGATTGATGATATCCCGGCCGAGCCGGAAGCTGAAGTCGAAGTCGAGCCTGAGGCCGCGCCAGAACCCGCATCTGCACCGAAGGCCGAGCCGCCCCTCGTGGCACCTGCGGCCATCGAAGGTGGCGACGATTTCCAGCGCATCCGAGCCATCGACGGCGATATCGAACAAAAATTGAAAGCTCGCGGGATCACGTACTTCGAACATATCGCGGCGTGGGGTGCGTCCGACATCAAGCGGATCGGACAGGAACTCGAGATCCCGGGTAGAATCGATCGGGAACAGTGGGTCGAGCAGGCACAGATCCTGGCCAAGGGCGGCGAGACCTATTATTCGCGCAATCGCCGCGCGATGCTCAATGCGGCGTTTCCTGCTCCGCCTTCCGTGGCCGTGCCACACGAGCAGCATCAACCGGCGAAGGACAGTTCTGGGGCTTCTTCGTCTTTGCCATCCGAAAACGCGAAGCAGGAGAGCCTGTCGGGGGTTGCCGCTGCCAACCAGGGTCGGTCGGTTGCGGAAATGGCGTCGGCCGCGGCGGCGGCCATCGCCGCGGCTTCGGCGAGCGTCACACGCGGACTGAAGCCTATCGAAC
>CAYYDL010000362.1:0-3059 GCA_964470545.1 uncultured Hyphomicrobium sp.
GGCAAAGGCGCTCTCGTCGAGGAAGCCGTTACGCCGGATCAGATCGCGGCCGTCGTGTCGCGTTGGACGGGCGTGCCGGTCGACAAGATGCTCGAAGGCGAGCGCGACAAGCTTCTAAAGATGGAAGATGCGCTGGGCAAGCGCGTCATCGGTCAGAAGGAAGCCGTCATCGCCGTGTCGACGGCCGTGCGCCGCGCACGCGCCGGACTGCAGGACCCGAACCGGCCGATCGGCTCGTTCATGTTCTTGGGTCCGACCGGTGTCGGCAAGACCGAGCTGACGAAAGCGCTTGCTGGCTATCTCTTCGACGACGACACGGCGCTCGTGCGCATCGACATGTCGGAGTTCATGGAGAAGCATTCGGTCGCGCGTTTGATCGGTGCGCCTCCGGGCTATGTCGGCTACGAGGAAGGCGGCGTGCTGACCGAAGCCGTCAGGCGGCGGCCCTATCAGATCATCCTGTTCGACGAGATCGAGAAGGCGCATCCGGATGTTTTCAACGTGCTCTTGCAGGTTTTGGACGACGGTCGTTTGACCGACGGCCAGGGCCGCACGGTCGACTTCAAGAACACGCTGATCGTGCTGACGTCGAATATCGGCGCGCAGTATCTGGTCGAGCAGAAGGAAGGCGAGGAGACGGAGGCCGTGCGCGATCTCGTGATGGCGGAAGTCCGTGCGAAGTTCCGGCCGGAGTTCCTGAACCGTCTCGACGACATCATCCTGTTCCACCGCTTGCAGCGCGCGGACATGACGAAGATCGTCGACATCCAGATGGGACGTCTGCAGAAGCTTTTGGCGGATCGCAAGATCACGATCGAACTCGACGAGCAGGCGAAGACGTGGCTTGCAAACCGTGGCTACGATCCAGCGTACGGCGCACGGCCTTTGAAGCGCGTCATCCAGCGCAACGTGCAGGATCCGCTCGCCGAGCAGATCCTCGCGGGCGGCGTCAAGGACGGCGACACGGTGCATGTGTCGGTCCGCGATGGCGCGCTGACGATCAACGGCTGGCCGATCAAGGCGGCGGCTTAATCTTTGGCGCGGGCGACTCCCCCTAACGGGGAGGCGGCCGCCCGCGCGGGCTTGAGGCTTCTTTCTTCGCGGGCATTAGCTTTCCCCGGCGACTGCGCTCCGCGCAGCCGGCCGCCGGGGACGCTGGTGTTGGTTCGTTCTTCGCGCGTAAGTTTGAGCTCCCGGCCGGCTTTGCGGGGCAGAGTCGGGGCGCCAACACAATGTCGAACTCTTGACCCTACCGCTTCTTTGCTTCTTGTACGATATCGGCAAGCATGCTCAAGAGGCTGATGTACTCGATTGCGCGTTGTTCCGTGCCCTCTGGGAATGAGTGGCCGCCTGGATTTCGCACAGCCATAACAACGCCTTCGAAAAGATGCATTATGCCCTCTTGCTCGTCTTGATCTGTTCGATCGGCTAAGTCATTGACCGCGAGGGCGGGATTATTCTTCGAGAACACTTTGCGAACCAAGGGTGCACCATCAAGCTCATACTCGTTCGCTGCTTCTTTGATCATATTGATTAGCGCTTTCGAGGCAGCGAACACAGCATCCCAGTGGTGGCCGTCTAAAAAGCGCTGCCTCGCTACACTTTCTATCCTTGGATTAAGGTGAAGCTTTGTGAATGTGGCAAGGGGTGATGGCGCGTAGGTGCTCGTGAATTCCTCGCGCTTTTCTTTGAGGGCCTCGATGAGTCCTTTAATAACTCCGATTGTCTGTGCGCGTCCTCTCTCAGTGCTCGCAATGACTTGGTGTCGTGGCATATTCATGAACAACGGCCCAGCCCACATTTCGATGTGCTGATGCCGACGGTATTCCGGTGAATGTTCACCGTAGATTTCGAGAATGGCGGAACGCAGATTTTGGATAGCTGTCTCATCGGCAGCCGTGTCGTTCGATATCGCATCCTCGACGTTCAGATTCTCCAACTCCTTGTTTCGGCGATCGAGCTTCGCGATCGCACGGTCAATTTCCTCTACGGATCGAAATTCGTGAGGTTCGATTGAGGGTTCTGCTTGCTTCCGGCTAGCCATGGGAATCTCGCAAATATGATTTGTCGTCACATATCCGATTCCGTTTCAATACGGAAAGATGTCGTTCCGGTGCGAATGAAGCAACGTTATGCCGACGGAGGTCGGCACCCACGACAGGTTTCACCAGATCGGTGGCTGCTGGTCGCTTGGCTGGGCCGCTGACAATTTGCTTGTTGTAAGTTGTCGTGGATCCCGGCCTCCGCCGGGATGACGGGGGGAGGGATGTCGTCAACGGGATGACGGGTAGGGGCTGTCTGACAGCGATGCTGTAATGGATTTTCGAATTGCCAAATCTCCGTGCGTGTACATTTTGGCGAGTGCTCCGAATGGGATTCTCTACATCGGCGTGACGGGCGATCTGCATCATCGTATGGCTCAACACGAGCAGGGGCTGATCGAAGGCTTTACGAAGAGATACAGCGTGAAACAGCTCGTCTATTACGAGTTCTTCGTGACTATGCCCGAGGCAATCGCGCGTGAGAAACGATTGAAGGAATGGCAGCGCGCGTGGAAGGTGCGGCTGATCAAGAGTGCAAATCCCGAGTGGCGAAATTTGTTTGATCCCGAGACCGGCGAAATCGCGCCGTTGCCAAGCGACGCGGTTCGAATGGATCGGTGATTGGCTGATTTCATTTAGAACGTCATGCCGACGGAGGTCGGCACCCACGACAAGTTTCAGTTCAATCAGTATTGGCAGGTGGTTTCCAGTTTGCAGCGAGCGTTACGTTTGTTGTGCGTGGCCGTGGATCCCGGCCTGCGCCGGGATGACGAGAGAAGGAATGGTCAGCCTTAAGCTCACTCAGAATGACGGTGAAAAAACTTATCCCCGCTCTCAAAACCTCCCGCATACTTCCTCGCATCTTCTCACGAAGGACAAAGGGCATGAGCTCGTGCCGCGAGACGTGAGTGGGAAGAGCATGCGGGGCCGCGCGGAGAAATCGGTAAGCCGCGGGTTCTCTGCCTGCCGCGCGACAAGCACGATCGGGTGCTCGGCGCGGTGAAACGCTTCTTGCAA
>CAYYDL010000363.1:0-1834 GCA_964470545.1 uncultured Hyphomicrobium sp.
TCGTCGACCTTCTCCTTGTCCCATCCCTTATCCCTGTTGAGGATGAGTTCGGCGAGCGTCACGGGATTGCGCACGCGCATGCAGCCGTGGCTGAAGGCACGGACCTTTTCGTTGAACAGGCTCTTGCTCGGCGTGTCGTGCAGATAGACGGCATGCTTGTTGGGGAACAAGAACTTGACGACGCCGAGTGCGTTGCCGCCGCCCGGTGGCTGATAAATGTTGAAATTGCGGATGTCGGTCCGTGACCAATCGACGTTGTACGGATCAACCTTGCGGCCGTTGTATTCGAGCGTCAGGCCCTGACGGCGCAACGGGTCGCCTCCGGACCTCAGGCCCGGCAGCAGTTCCTTGATCTTGATGGAATCGGGAACATTCCAGCGCGGCTGAATGACGACGGTCTTCATCGTCTCAGAAAAGATCGGCGATTGTGCATCCGGCCGGCCGGCCACGATGCGTTCCTCGTGAATGACCTGGCCGTTCGACACGACGCGGAATTTAAACTCTGGAATGTTGACCTGGATGTAGAAGTCGCCGAGGTTTTCCGGCATCCACCGCCACTCTTCCATATTGGCGATGAGCTTCGCTTCGCTGACGTCGTCGTTCGCGTTCAGCGAGCGGCGCAGAGTAGACGTGACCCAGAAGCTAGCAGGGCTGATGCCGTTGCTTTCCTTATAGGCTTTCACGGCGTCGGCGAGCGCATTGTCGTAATAGGTGTCGTCGGCAGGCGTGCCGTCCTGCTTGGCCGGCGGCGCGGTGACTTTCAAACGCTTGCGGAGGATAGCTATCTCCGGCGCGCTTTGGCCCGGCTTGATGTTCGGACCATCGGGAATTTTAAGCGCTTCTGCTTTTTTCGCCGATGCCCGAAGCGCGAGAAGCTTCTCACGCAGCCGCTTGAATTGCTCGTGCTGCGGGTTCAGCGACGTCAGATAGGCCCCCTTATCCGGCGCTACTGCGAGCTGACCGATAACGAGACGAGGATTGAGCAGGGGCGGGGTGCGGTCGAGATAGGTTCCGAGTTGGGATGCGGGATCACTGATCCGCCCGCCGCGGGCGTCGCGTGCATACTCCAAGGCGTCGAGAGACAGTTGCGTTTCGACGGCGGTCAGGTCGTCCAGGCTGTAATCGCCGGAGGCGGCAGGTTTCAACTCGGGAATTTTGTAATCGGCTGAGCGAAGCCCCCAGCTGTCCGCATCATTCAGAGCCGCGATGAGGTTCTTGGCTTCGGGAAGCAAACCGTTCTTGTCGACCCAGAGGGTCGAGCCTGCGCCCTCGGTGTAAAACTGGATGAGTGCGTTGCGATCGTCTGGATTGGTGCCCGCCAGCAGTTTCTTGGCGTTGCTCTGAATGTAGCTCGCCACCGGCAGATAGACGAGGTGATTGTCGGGGACGATCTCGGGTGCGGCGGCAGCTGTCGAAGCATCGGCAGGCGGTGCAGAGGGAACCGGCGCTTCAGGGGCTGTTGCCTCCGGAGCGGGTTCGGACGGAGATGCGGGCGCGTCGGCAGCCGGTGTCCGCTGACTATCGGGCTGCTGCGGTGTCGCGCCGGTAGCCGCTGGGCGCTGCATCGCCGTTTCGGAGGTGTCAACCGAGGAACCCGGATCCGGTGCGCGGGAAGCTCCGTCAGACTGATCATTGGCGGGGTCGAGCGCCAAAGCTGCCGGAGCAGCGCCAGCCGTCAGCAACAGGCCGACAGCCAGAATTTTCGCAACACGCATACGGAAATCCACCTCTTAAAGTCCCCGCCGATAGATATGCGCCAGCGTCTCGTCTCACCAGCCAGATCTCGGGACATGGCTGTATTGCACAGCGCTGTGGCGAAACTGTTGCTGTCGTG
>CAYYDL010000364.1:0-5191 GCA_964470545.1 uncultured Hyphomicrobium sp.
GACCCGCGCCAGCCGCAGGCGTTTGAGCACGACGGTTTCGGAAACCCCGAACCGTGCGGCGATGTCGATGGCGGGAACGCCCTTGTCGGCAAGGGCTCGGAAGGCCTCGAACTCGTCGGCGGGATGCATGTCCTCACGGACGGCGTTCTCGGCGAGGCTGATTTCGGTCGCGTCGGCTGCCTCGGCAAGCACCTGGCATGGGACAGGATGCTCCGGTGAAATGCGGCCCTCTTCGGCAAGGCATCGCAACGCCTGAAGGCGGCGGCCTCCGGCGACAACGGCATAGCCTTCCTTTCGGCGCTTGCGAACAACCAGGTTGTTGAGCAGGCCGTGAGCTGCGATGGATGCGGCAAGTTCGGCGAGAGCCTCGTCGCTTCCCGTTGTCTTGCGGACGTTGCCGTCCCACGGAGCGAGTTGGTTCAAGGGGATGGACGTAATGGTCGTCATGGCTTGAGTTCCTTTCTGTGTCGGTTGCGATCAGCGTTTGAAGCCGGAGACTTTGTCGAGCGGGATGAACTCGATGACGATGTTCTCGTCTTCATCCGTGACTTCGACGATGCGGCGCGACACCGCATTGTGCCAGTCGGGGTCGGTCGGCACATCGGTGGTGTCGAGGGCTCTGGCCTTCGTGATGGCTTCATACGCATCTTCGGCCTCGATCTCGACCGCCGCGTAATGCGGCACGTCTTCGGCATAGAGGACAGTGAAAGTCTTCATGTTCGTTCTCCCTTTCGTTCCGGTTGTGGGTCAGTACGCCGGGGAAAACGGCCGGGCGCAAAGCCGGGAAAGTCAAACCCGCAAGGACGGGAGGCCGGGTTGCGAACGGGGCGTGGCTCTCGGGCCATGCGCCGGGCGCGGCCCTGTCTCGCCAGGACGGGGTTTGATCTTTGACGGCGCGTCCGGCCACACTGGCGTTGATGACTGACCCATGCCGGAACGAGGAGAACGCCAATCAACGGGACAGATTGGCGGAGAACGGAGGAACGGCTAAAGTCGCGCAATGGTTGACGGGAGGATGCAAAACGCGTTTTCGGCGCGAGAAACAGAGGTGGGGCGGCTGCTCGTGCAGGGCGTCTCCAACAAAGAGATCGCGCGGGCGCTCGGCATCGAGGTCGTGACCGTCAAGCGGCATGTCGGGAATATCTGCCGCAAGCTCGGCGCACGCAACCGGACGCAGGCGGCGATGGCTCTTGCGGGAAATAGGTCGCAAGCCTGATGCGAGGCCGTTCAGGGTTTATTAACGAATTCTCGTTATGCTAAATGTGGGTGCTGATGCGAGGGGAAGTTGTGGCAGAGGCAAACGGCGCGAAGAACCTGTCCGATTTAAGCGGGCTCAGTGAGTCCGAACTCCTGTCCATACCCGAAGAAAACCTGCCTGCCGCGCTGCTCCCGGACATCCTGCAGCGCCGCGAGGAAGCTCTCCACAAAAAACAGGCGGAAGAGGCGGGCGGCTACGATGCGCGCCTCGCGTCGCAGAACCGCGAAAAAGAGCAGAGCCGCACTGAAGATCAACAACGCGTCGAGATGGAGACGTATCAAAGCGAGATGCGCGACATCTATCAGCGCGAGAATGCTCTCCTGGAAGAACTGGACGTCGAAGAACGCAAGGACAAGAAACGCCTTGCCGAGATAGACAGCCGGGCGCTGAAACTCAGTGGCGGGCGTCTTGCCTATGTCGGCGCGAATGGCACTTACGTCGATCAGAACGGACAAGTCCTGCGCGGCAATGATGAGGCTGAGGCAAAGGCCCAGAAGCTGCTGCATCCCGATGCGGCGACATGGGCCGAGCATAGCGCCGCTGAAACACAACTCGACGAAGCGAAGCAGATGCGACGGGAAATTGAGAACATGCGCGCGCAGGAACAACAGGAAGACCGCAATGGCGTGTCGGCGGAACAGATGGCATCGAATGTCAGCACGCGCGGTGCGGCAGTCTCCAGATACGAGACCGAATTTGCGGAAGAGTTCCAGTCCAAGAGCGCCGCTGTGCAAGAGACGGGAAAGAGCATAACCAATTCGACATTCGGCGGTGATGACTACATGGCCGCTTACGGCCAGCAGGGCGCTTCGCTTGTATCATCCTTTGCGGCAGCGGCCGATGGATCGGCCGCTTCGGGTTCGAACCCGAAATCGAAGCGCCAGCCGCAGAAAGCACCGGCACCGGCTCACACGCGCGAGGGAAGTTGAGGAGATGGTGGAAAGGAGGTCGGCGGGCCTGACCTTCAGGGCGCGGGCCAGCTTGCAGATGGCATCGAGCGAGGCGCTTTGAACGCCGCGCTCCAAAACACCGACATAGTTGCGGTGCAGGCTAGCCATCTCGGCCAGCTTTTCCTGCGACACGCCGCGCTCAAGACGCAGTTCACGCAACCGCTTTCCGAACAGACGCCTTGGCTCCGTTTTGCTCACGCTTTCGATGGGAAAGCGCGGCGTCCCTATTGTCTACACACTATCGTCTGCCACACGATAATGTGTGTTATGCTCGACTCCAAAGTCGAGGACCGCTATGTACACAGCAACGCGCGCTTCCCTTCCCTTGTTATTGGCGCTTTCCATGCTGACACCCACCGCAGCATCGGCAAAGAGCGTCAAGAGTTTCGAGACGATGCCGGAGCACGACCAATCAGACTATGTCGTCAGTTATCTGGAGAAGATGACCTATGACATCCGCAAGGTCAACCCGTCGCTCGCGCAGCAAATCAAGGACTACTTTGTCGTCAAACAGTCCGGCAAGCCGTTTTCCGAAGGATTTGAGAAATTCGAGGTCGAGCTTGACGTCCTCGACAGCCTGGCCAAAGAAGGCAAGGCCGACCTGTCGGACATACAGGTGGAGTCCGTTATCGTCTGGGTCGTGAAGCAGAAATTCCCGCCGCAGAAAAATCAGCCCGCGCAGCAGAAGTAATTCTGAAAGGCCAGGCCTAATGCTGGCGGGCTACTACTCCGCCCGCCAGCGGAGCCTGCCGATGGCCTTGAACTTCACGACCGGCAACGCGCCGCGCTCATTCCTGGCTTTCGATCCCGGCGCCGCAAGAGCCTGCAGGACGGCATCGCGGTCGGCTTCGTAGATGGCGGTGGCCTCGAAACTCTCGTCGAGCAGAACGAGAAGCACGCCGTCAAATTCTTTCGTGATGTCGATAGCCCCCATCCGCTGTCCCGGCTTGCAGTTGGGCAGCTGGCACCGTCCCTTGATCTGGAGCCGGTATTCCCTGCCATCGCGCTCCTCAATGGCGTCGTAGCCTGCCTGCCGGGCGACAGTCAGGCGCAGGCCAAGGATGCGCGCCGCTTCGTATTCGGCAACCTCGCCGGTGATGCCCAGAGGCTTGCCCGTCGCGCGGCGGTATTGCTGTGCAAGACGCTTGGCCTCGCGCAAAATGCTCATGACTTCGGATTGCATGTCCGGCGGCATATTGTTGATGCCAGAATAGACGACTGAGCTCATTTATCAGCGCCTGGGATATCGGGAAGGGGGCGGCTGCTTCGGCTTGGGCTCCGATCCTTCGTCGTCTGGGGTTGCCGCGAATTCCCGGTTATGTGCGGCGATGCGCTCATCAATGTCGGTCAATGCCTGCGGCCTGCTCGTCCTCCAGAAGCTTGCCTGCAAGGCCTCATTTTCATGGGCGCGTCTGATCCTCTCTGCGCGTTCCTCGAATTTCGTTATGAGTGTCCTGGCCTCGGCATAGTCGGCAACGTTATTGGCGAAAATAGCGGTATTGGCCAGAGTGGCGGGAGAGAGCGCATGACCCGATGCATCGGTCTTGCGAAGAAGCAGGGTGAACTTGTCCGGTTCGGAGTACATGAGGGCGGGCTGTCGCAGGATTTCTCCTGGGCGATAAGGCGTCTCAATATACAAGGAGCCGTTGGGCGATATGTCGCTGTTCCTATATAGCTCCAGCCGCTCCCCCGGATATGCGGGCGGCGTGGCGGCAATAATGTATTCGGGCTTCACCGAAACGAAAACCGATGCCGATTTTTCGTCTTTACTGTCCCTCATCGCCGTTGCCTTCAGCAATTGTGGAAGCTGGCAGTCATAGGATTGAGTCTAGGGAAAATTCCTTAAGAATCGGTTAGCGTTCTCATTGGGGAAAGCAAGCAACGTCTGGGAGCGAAACAATGGAGCAGAAATTCGATCCGGAGAAGCTGCGGCCGGCAACGCTGGTCTGCCAGCCGGACCCGCGCAATAGCTTGCTTGTAAAGGTTGACCGGATTTCCGGCGCGGTCGAGCCGTTCAGTCTTGACGATCACCACGCAGCCATCGCGGAATTGACGCTGAACGCGGGCGTGCCGGCGGCCATTGCCCAGCAATTCGAGACGACAAGGAACATTTACCTGTATGCGTGGTTCGTCTATCGCTTTTTCACCGTCGCGGAGCTGCACAGCCTGGCGTGCCTTGAACTGGCGCTGCGCGAGCGCCTGAGAGCGGACATCGACGCAAGGAAGATTCCATTCAAAGGCAAGAGGCCGACCTTTGCCCCCTTGCTGAAATATGCGGTGGAGCAGGGGCTGATCCGGAACGAAGGATTCACGACCTGGCAAAATCGCGGCATTATCAACAGCCGTGAGCGCGTGAGCCGGGAGAAGCACCGCGAAATGGCGGAAAAGAACCTCACCGAAATCGCATGGGATGAATCCAAGATCGAAATTACGGAACAGGATCTCGACTGGGATTTTGCAGGGATGCTGGTGAATATTTTACCGATGCAGCGGAATGACTACGCTCACGGCAGCACCATCCTGCACAATCAGGTGCTGAGCACCGTCCGCATCGTCTGCGAGAGCATCAACCAGCTCTATCCGTGCGACACGCCGTGAACGCTTTCCTGTCGCCTCAGACGGCGAGTGGTTCGGCGTCTTCGACGGCGGTGGCGGCGACGGCGGTGCCGTCGTCACCGCCGCTGAAAGCCCGCAGGTAATCCGCCGCGCGCTGCGCGTGGGCGGCTGCCTTGAAGATGAAGCGGGTATCGTTCTTCAGAACTTCCAGCCAGTTGGCGATATACGAAGCGTTCTCCTCGCGCGGCTCGGTCGCCAGTTCAAGCTGCGCGCACAGGAACGCAGCGCCCAGCTCGGCGACGAGTTCTTCCTGCGCGTAGCCTTCATCGCCCCACTGCTTACGACCGAAGTCGCGGGCAAGGCGGGCAGGGTGCTTGGTCCAGTGCGTCATCTCGTGAGCAAGCGTTGAGTAGTAGCTTTCGGCATT
>CAYYDL010000365.1:0-13771 GCA_964470545.1 uncultured Hyphomicrobium sp.
GCAATAGAAGCCCTGTCACCGGCCCATGCCGCACCGTGTACGTAGCCTGAGACCGCCGAAATCTCCCGCAGGCACCGGCCCTGACAGAGCCTGCTCGATCTCCCGCCGTGTCACCATCTCACAATGACATACAATCTCGCCGTAGCCGGGCGTCTGCCAATCGCGGGGAAGATGCTCAGCAAGGTTCGGCACGCGTGGCGTAACCGGAGCAGCAATTGCCCTGTGCCGATTGCCGAGGTCTTCATAGAGCTTGTAGACGTGCCGTGCGATGCCGAGAGACGCTGTGAGGCCCGTCGAGCGGATGCCGCCGACAGTGATCCAATTGCGCTCCGGTCGCACGGAGATACGATAAGGCTTCTCTTCTGTTGCGGGGCGAAGCCCTGCATAGACAGCAGTGACATCCATGTGCGCCAGAGCTGGCACCATCTCCGCCGCCTTAGCCATCAGTATCCGCAGCGTTTCTTCTTCGACTGTCGCGCGTTCGCGATCCTTCTGTTCCTCGGCTGTCGGCCCGACAAGCAGATTGCCGAATGCCGTCCGCGTCAGCACGACTCCTTTCGTGCGCTCGGAAGGGACCGGCAGGATGATCGTCTTGAGAAGCTTGGCAGCCGCCTTATCGAAAACGACGAACTGACCTTTGCGCGGGCGGATCTCGAACGATGCCGCACCGAGAAGCCGTGCGTCGAGGCGATCGCCATAGAGTCCGGCGCAATTGATGACCGTTTGCGCCCGGCGTTCGCCGCACGTCGTTTGAAGCGTCCACGTCTGACCGTCGAAATCTCCGGCGACAACTTCCGTTGCAAACGAAATCTCGGTGCCATGGGCTTTGGCCTGCAGCAGGTAAGCAAGGAACGGCGACCAGGGATCGATGACGTGTTCCCCCGGCACCAGCAAAGCCTCGAGAGCGCGTGTCGAGAGTTCTGGCTCGCGGGCACGGATTTCTGTGCCCGACAAGCGACGAACGTTCCCGATGCCGTTTGTTCGCGCCTGCGTTTCAATTCGGTCGAGCGCCATGCGCTCGGGCTCCGACCACGCAACCACCATTGCGCCGGTCTCGAGCAGAGGCAGATTGAAGCTTTCGCGGATGGCCAGATATTCTGCGTATCCAGCTTGCATACAACTGAGTTCTACGCTGCCGGGCGGCGCATCGAAACCCGTATGCAGGATCGCGCTGTTGCCCTTACTGGCGCCGGAGAGAAGATCAGCGCCGCGCTCCAAAAGAATGACCCTTGCGCCTTCGAGCGTGAAGCGCCTCGCCATGGCTGAGCCCACGGCGCCGGCTCCAACGATGGCGACGTCTGCCACAGACATCGTTCCTATCCCTTACCATTCGGCGCTGGCCTCGCCGAAACGGAAATGAAACGGCCGTGAACATGGAATGCTCACGGCCGTCAATCTTTCTCTCTTACGAGCTTTCGCCGACAGCACGCTCGGCAGCAGCGATTTCAGCTTGCCGCTTCGCGATTTCGGCGCCGATCGGGGGACCTTTGAAGCGGCGGGATTCGAGACCGAACCACAGCACGATCAACAGCACGATCAGGCCGATCGCATAGTTGATCAGAATGTCGAACGGCGGCTGGATGCCCGCATACATCAGGACGAACGTTCCGGCCAGCACAAGCACCGCCATCGGCTTGGAAAATGCGCCAAGGCGGAAAGGCCCGAACTGCGTCCACGACTTGCCTTCGGCAAAAAGCCCGGCCGCGATCGGCATTGCGTAGGAGACGTAGAGGAACAATGCGCACCCTGCGGCGAGTGCCGCAAACGCCGGCGAATAGAGCGTTGCCGCGACGGAAAGAACTGCGGCGAGCCAGATGGCCGGTACGGGCGTCCGCCATTGCGGGCTGACTTGCCGCCACAGGCTTGAACCCGGAAGGCCGCCGTCCCGGGCGAACGCGTAGACCATGCGGGACGTCGAGGTGAGGCCCGCCAATGCGCAGATGAAGTTCGCAAGCACGATGCAGATCGCGATCACGTCTTTCAGCGCGGTAGGTGCTGGCAAGTTGTTGAACAAGTTGAACCAGGCGGCTGCGCCATCCTTCGCGGTCGCTGCGAGATCAGGGCTCGCAACGACGAACGAAACCGCCATAACGAAGCCGAACACCAACGACCAGAACACCGAATGGATCATCCCGCGTGGCACGGTACGCCGCGCATCGTTGGTTTCTTCGGAGGTGTGAGCCGAAGCATCGAAGCCGGTGATCGTGTACAGTGGGTACAGCAAGCCGACGAGAAACGCGACGATCGCCGTACGAGCAGCGGGCACATAGCCGCCGCCGGCATCACCCGTATTGTTCGAGAATGTGAACGCGTGCGAATAGTTGCCGGCGCCCCACACGAAGAACATGACCGTCAGGACGACTGCAACGACGAGGATCAGATAGCCGGAAAAGTCAGTAAGCAGTGTAGTCAGCCGAATGCCGAAGTGGTTGACGAGCGCTTGCACGATGACGATCAAACTCACCGCCGCCACCTGCACGTAATAGGCGTGGTTGTTGTTGGCGTTGACCTGATCGAGCGTCATGCCGGCCGGTAGCGGATCGGTCGACAAGGCAGTCCACGACGTCACGTCGACATGAAACACCCCGGCGACGACGAGGTCGCGAAACAATTGCCAAACTCCGACGTCGACGGAAGCAACAACGAATATGAGGCCAAGAAGATTTATCCACGCCGTCGCCCAGCCCCAACCGCGTCCGCCAAGAATTGACGACCAGTGATAGAGCGCGCCGGCCGTCGGATAGGCCGAAGCGATCTGACCGAGACATGCAGCCACGAGCATCGCGAACAATCCGCCGACGATCCAACCGATCGTCGCCTGGAACGCGCCGCCGGTTGCCATCGCAAGCGGGAACGACGTAATGCCACCCGCAAGGATGCAAATGATCGAAAATGAGATCGCAAAGTTGGAAAACGCACCCATGCGCCGCGCGAGTTCTTGCGCGTAGCCCATAGAGTGCAGAACCTTGGTGTCTTCGTCGTGCATGGTGCTCAACCCCCAGTTGTGTATTGGAAGGAAACTGACCAAGAATTTGCCCAATCGGGCACGATAATTGTTTGTATGCTCCGATAGAATAGCTGAACAGTCAATTGGAATGACCGAACGGGCAGGGAACATGCGCCCAAATCTGAGACGTGAACGAATCGAGCAGGTCGTCCGGGAGCGCGAACGCGTGACGGTTGATGCGCTTGCAGAACTCCTTGGAACGTCGAGGGAAACGATTCGGCGAGATCTGTCGGAGCTGGCCCAGCGGGGCCGTCTCCGGAAGATCCACGGGGGAGCGACAGTCGCAGAAATACGGCTGCCCGAACCCGATGTTGAAGGCTCGTTTCAAGGCCGCATCTCTGAAAATGCCGAAGCCAAGCGGGCCATCGCTCGTTGCGCCGTCCAGTGTTTTCAACCCGGAGACACATTGTTCGTCGATACCGGCACGACGACGCTCTGGTTTGCGGAGGAACTGGCAGCCGCAAACGGGTTGACCGTCATTACGAACTCCGCGGCAATCGCTGCGTTCGCGGCCCGCGGACCATCGAGTTCGACGTTTCTTATTGGCGGAGAGTATCGCGCCGACGGCACGGAAAATCTCGGTCCCCTTGCCGTAGAGCAGATCGGCCAGTTTCACGCGATCCACGCCGTTCTGGCGGTCGGATCGATAGAAACGGCCGGTGTTTTCGACTTCGATGTTCGGGAAGCCGATGTCGCGCGTGCGATGATCGCTCAAGCGCGCTCCGTGACCGTTCTTGCCGATGCCTCGAAGTTCGGGCGCGGCGGACTGATCAAGGTCGCCTCTCTTGACGCCGTAGCAAGGGTCGTAACGGAAGCCGCTCCGCCGGACGATATCGCCGCTGCTCTGAAAGATGCAGGTACCGAAGTGGTTCGAGCGGCCTAGCTGCGCCGGCGCTTTCGCCCCGGCGCATCAAAAAATTCTAGATGGCGGGTGATCGCCGAACGTTATTCGATGAGGAATTCGTTCTGCAGCGGCAGATGACGCTTCCAGAATGGCTGCTTGTCCGAATTCGTGAGCGAGGCCCAAAGCGACGTGCCGGCGGGAAGATCTTTGTCGAGCTTGACCGCAATATCGCGGTGATCGCCAGCTTCGAGCTTTACGCTTCCGATGACGTTTGTGCCTGGCTTGCCACCCTCTGCCCCGTAGATGACGAGATGTCCCGCCGATGGCATGTAGGCATATGTGACCTTGATTTGATCGCCTTTTGCCTTCTGATTGAAAACGATGACCGAAGGCGGCGTCTGCGACATAGCCGATTCAGAATTTTCCACGAGGGCATAAGCGGAGATCGGCAAGCCGAAGAGGATAAACGACGCTGCTGCGATACCGTGGCTGATTTTTCGACGAGTCATATCCGGGTCTCCTTTGAGGAAGAACTTCACATGGGCCGATCCGGAAGGTCGGCCGACGCCCCGTCGACGTGCTTCGCGAGCCTGGTTCAAGATCGTGCGACACTGAAGTATGTCTTTGCCAGGCATGAGGAAGGGGAAGCTCACTGACACGGGCCTTCACATTTTCATGAGCGCGATCGCCTCGTCGCAACACGGCTTTGATTCACGTCATGTTTTGATACTCCGGCCTCTGCTTGATCGGAAAGAGTTAAGCATGAGGCGCGAATTGAAATGACCAGCGATTGGGTTGAGATCACGAAAAGCGTTACGGCTTCCCTGAGGGAGTTGCGTGGCGGCGCCCCTGTCGTGATGAAGGGCTTCGGGGCAATCGCGCAAGGCGCACTGAAGGCAAACGCTCTCGATACGAAAACAAAAGAGCTGATCGCACTTGCCATCGGCGTCGCGGTGAGATGTGACGACTGCATTGCGTTTCATGCGAAAGCAGCCGTCGCCCAAGGTGCAACCGACGCCGAGATCTACGAGGCATTAGGCATGGCGATCTACATGGGGGCAGGTCCTTCCGTTATGTATGCGGCACACGCGGTGGACGCCGTACGCCAGTTCTCGAAGGAAAAGGCAGCTTCTGAGCAGCCATGACGCTGTTTGCGTCCGGGGTTGTAAAAAGGAGCGTTTGGCCCTATCCTGACCGGGATCGAGCTTCGCTGAAACGACTTGGCCTCGCCGCGAAGTGCGCGCCTGACCGACGACCTTCCAAAAAACTCGAGTGAATTGGTTTCAATTTTGAGACCTAGACGCGCACATCTAATCTAATCGAGGAACTATCTCTATGCAGACAGGAACCGTGAAATGGTTCAACAGCCAAAAGGGCTTTGGCTTCATTCAGCCGGATGAGGGCGGAAACGATGTTTTCGTTCACATCAGTGCGGTTGAGCACGCCGGTTTGCCGGGCCTGAACGAAGGCCAGAAGGTGTCTTTCGACATCGTTGCAGATCGTCGCAGCGGCAAGTCTTCTGCCGACAATCTGCGCGCTGCTTGATCGTAAGAGAAACGATCAAGCTCGACTACACTTTATCGGCGATAAGCTGATCCAAGGGACCCGCGACTGTCTCAGCAGACGCGGGTTTTTCATTGCAAAGAAGTTTTTCGAAGGAGGCGAGCCTTGGCGATGATGCCAAAGAATTTGTCTACCCCGGCTGACGTGAAGGCGCGTCGCGCCCAGGAAGCCTCGCAAGCGATGAAGGATTATGAGGCCGAACGCATCGCAGTTCGCGCGAAGACCGAACGTCTCCGTGCAGAGCGCTTGTTGCGCGAAGCCGCAGATCCTGCTCCGAAAAAGCGCCGACGAGCCACGTAAAGCGGCTAACCCGATATCAAAGGCGCAAGTGAGGCGATACGTTCGACCGTTCCCATGATGCGTTATCGTCGCCTTTTAGCTGCCGGATGAAGTCGCAAACTTCTAACGCGCCGTTTTGACAAGGGCTTCCAACGTCGGGCGAGCCGGAGCAAAGAATGTCGCGCCTGACGGCGGCGTCGAGAAATCTAGCAGCCGGTCGTTAGCGTCCGGCAAGCGTTGCAGCATCTTCTCGATGACCCAAATTAATGACCCAAAGGTACCGTGAATAGCCTATGAAATAGGTGCCGAACTCCCGTTGTCCCGGCCAGCCAAAGGGCATGTTGTCTCGTAAGGTGACTTTTGCGATTTGCGAGGCGCATCGTCATCATGGATTTCGATATAATCGATCTTCGTACGACCGACGATCTCCTCTGGAGAGGCATTGGCACCTTCGTCCACGCGCCAAGGTCATGCAGATGTTCTGGATGACGTCATATGGACCGGGACCTCGATCGGTGTAAGAACCTTGAACTCTTGCCGCCGCTTCTCAAAGTGGAGGCGGTCCCAGAGATCGCGTCCGTCCGACGATGCACGAGAGGAGAGCCGAGAGATCGCGAAGGCCCCTTTTTTTGACGAGATCATCAAGCCGATCGAGCGCTGAGCAGACTCTCGCAAGTGCGGCGGGCTCGTTCCCGACCGTGACAACAAGAAAAAGAGAGGCTCGCGATAGAGGCACATCGATGCTCTGGGCGCCGACGGAACTCTATCCCAATTCTTTGCCCGTCATGCCAGATTCTCTCGTCGGACGAAGAATCCTGATCTTCGTCTCCGCCGTGACACTTCAGTGCCGAATCATCGAGCTTTTTGAATGGCGCACCCGGCAGGATTCGAACCTGCGACCTTCGCCTTCGGAGGGCGACACTCTATCCAGCTGAGCTACGGGTGCTTCGGGCGAGACTGATAGCTCATTCGCTCGCCAGCCGCAAACGCCATGAGTCGCCGCGCATGGGCGCGGCTCGGCAGACCGGAAAAGGAAAAGGTGAGGCGTGGTGCCCCACCCCCCAATCGGTCCTTGGGTCGTCCATCCTCAATAGCGGCAGGGCTTAGCGACGACGACGCACTTCGCAAGGAGGATCGCGCCCTTCTTGCAGTCCCACTGCTTGTTCTGGGCGTTGTAGAAATCCGCGTAACGAGGACCGTAGAGATGACGGACGGTGATCTTCCAGTTTTCCCGCGCTTCAATTCGCGCCTTCTCCGTTCCGGCGCCGAGAATGCCGGTCGCCGATGCCAGTCCTTCAACCGGAGGTCGGCAGCGGGGTAAGGCGTTGGCATCGAATGCTCCGAAGCCGGAAATCAAGGCCGTGGTGCTCGCGACGAGGGCAGCGAATTTGACGGTCGTGCGCATGACAAATACTCTCCAAAGAGCGACGATTTGCAACTTTGCCGGCCGGCGTCCTACATAAGGATCGCGGACATCAGCCATGGGGGCGATCCTCTGTCAACGGACGTCCGACGCGACGAACAGAATGATTTGGCAGCGTGGGATAAAGGCCGCGATTCCACCGGGGCGACGCACTTTTCGCGGTCTTCTTGCGGCATTTAAATAGCGGATGGCGGCCAGTCGGGACCGGTCCGAAAGAGATACGATGCAACAAACAAAAATTGAATCCCCTTCAGCTATAAGCGCGGCAGACTCGGTCCCGGTCGTGAAGGGAAGCCACGTCTATTTGGTGGATGGATCGGGTTATATCTTCCGTGCTTTCCACGCCCTTCCACCTTTGACACGTCCGTCGGACGGTCTGCCCGTGGGCGCCGTGCATGGCTTCTGCGCCATGCTCTGGAAACTCCTGCGTGAGACGAAGGCGACAGAAGCGCCAACCCACATCGCAGTCATCTTTGACGCCGGCCGGGAAACGTTCCGCAATGCCATTTATCCGAAATACAAGGCACAGCGGCCGCCGCCGCCGGAAGAACTCGTTCCGCAGTTCCCGCTGATCCGTGACGCCGTCAAAGCCTTCAACGTCGCCTGCATCGAGCGTGACGGCTATGAGGCCGACGACTTGATCGCAACCTATGCGAAGCTCGCCGTCAATGCCGGTGGCGACGTCACGATCGTCTCATCGGACAAGGATCTGATGCAACTCGTGCGCCCCGGCGTCGTGATGTTCGACGGTATGAAGAACAAGCGCATCGGCCGAGACGAGGTGGTCGAAAAGTTCGGCGTCCCGCCAGAAAAGGTCATCGATGTCCAAGCCCTATCCGGAGATTCGATCGACAATATTCCCGGCGTTCCCGGCATCGGCGTGAAGACGGCGGCGGAACTCATCACCACCTACGGCGATCTGGAGACGCTTCTGGCTGAGGCGAGTGCGATCAAGCAGCCGAAGCGGCGCGAAAAGCTCATCGAGTTCGCCGAGCAAGCGCGCATTTCTCGCCAGCTCGTTCTATTGAAGGATGATGTGCCGCTCGATTGCGCCATTGAAGAACTGGGCGTGCGCGAACCCAAGGCGGACGCGCTCCTCGGCTTCTTGCGCACCATGGAATTCAACACGCTGACGAAGCGGATCGCCGATGCGATGGGAGCCGAAGCGCCGCCGCCGCTGACGGTTTCGGTCGGAGCGAGCCTCAAAGCAAAGCCGCAAGACCTCTCCGAAAAGATCGAACGGATGGAGGAAACCGCCGCGGCCGAAAACGCAACACCAGCAGCCGCCGTCGCCGCGGCTTCGGCATTGGTACGTGGCATCCCGGTCGATCGTTCCCGCTATCAGACGGTGACGACACGCGCCGGGCTTGAGGAGTGGATTGCGAAAGCGCGCAACGCGGGCCGCTTCGCGTTCGACACCGAGACCTCGCGCCTGAGCGCCACGGAGGCGGACCTCGTCGGGTTCTCGCTTGCCGTCGCGCCGGGAGAAGCTTGCTATGTCCCGGTCGGGCATCATTCTGGAGGAACTGACCTCTTCGGCGAGGGTGATCGCCCGCCGCAGCTTGCCGTTGCGGAAGCCGTCACGTTGATGAAACCGTTGCTCGAAGACGCGTCGATCCTGAAGATCGGCCAGAACATCAAGTACGATATCCTCGTCATGAAGCGTTATGGCGTCGCCGTCGCTCCATTCGATGATACATTGCTTCTGTCTTACTCGCTGGACGGCGGTCGTGGCCAGCACGGCATGGACATCTTGTCGGAACGCCACCTCGGCCATACGTGCCTCTCGTTTTCAAAAGTCATCGAGCACGCGCCGGGTGCCAAGAAGGCGGAGAAGTCCTTTGCGGGCGTGCCGATCGACAAGGCCACGGAATACGCTGCGGAAGACGCCGACATCACGCTCAGGCTTTGGATGGTCTTGAAACCGCGCCTTGCTGCCGAGCACATGGCGACGGTCTATGAAACGCTTGAGCGTCCGCTCGTGCCGGTCATCGTCGAGATGGAGCACAGGGGCATCAAGGTCGATCGCGATATCCTTTCGCGGCTGTCGAGTGCTTTCGCGCAAAGAACGGTTCAGCTCGAGGAAGAAATCAACAGTCTCGTCGGCCACAAATTCAATCTCGGATCGCCGAAGCAACTCGGCGAGCTGCTGTTCGATCGGCTGAAGCTCCCGGGCGGTAAGAAGACCAAAAGTGGTCAGTGGGAGACGCGTGCCAACCTCCTGGACGATCTTGCGGCCAACGAAGACCTGCATGGCGATGCGCGCCGCCTCATCAACACGATGCTGGAATGGCGGCAGATGACGAAGCTCAAGTCGACGTATACGGATGCGCTGCCGACTTACATCAATCCCGAGACGGGCCGTATTCACACCTGCTACTCGTTGGCTTCAACGACCACGGGCCGCCTTGCATCATCCGAACCGAACCTGCAGAACATTCCGATCCGTACGAAGGAGGGCCGGGAAATCCGCACCGCCTTCGTCGCGGACAGAGGCATGAAGCTCGTCTCCGCCGATTATTCGCAGATCGAGCTGCGCGTGCTGGCGCATGTCGCCGACATTCCGCAGTTGAAGAAAGCTTTCGCCGAAGGCCTCGACATTCATGCCATGACAGCGTCCGAGATGTTCGGTGTTCCGGTGAAGGATATGCCTGGAGAAGTGCGCCGCCGCGCCAAAGCAATCAATTTCGGCATCATCTACGGCATTTCGCCGTTCGGCCTTGCGAACCAGCTCAGTATCAGCCGCGAGGAGGCGGGCGAGTACATCAAGACGTATTTCCAGCGCTTTCCGGGAATCCGAGACTATATGGACGCGACGAAGAAACAGGCGCACGCCCACGGCCACGTCGAAACGATCTTCGGACGCCGCGTCCATTACCCGGAAATCAACACGAAGAACCCGTCGATGCGCGGCTTCCTCGAACGTGCGGCGATCAACGCGCCGATCCAGGGATCGGCCGCCGACATCATCCGCCGCGCGATGATCCGCATGCCCGCCGCCCTCCAAAAAGCGAAGCTTGCTTCCGCTCGAATGCTGCTACAGGTCCATGACGAGCTTGTTTTCGAGGTTGCCGAATCCGAAGCGGCGGCCCTCATCAAAACCGCGCGCCATGTGATGGAGACGGCGGCCGAGCCCGCGGTCAAGCTGACCGTCCCGATCCACGTCGACGCCAAAGCCGCCAACAACTGGGACGAGGCGCACTAGTCTCAAAACGCTGTATTCGCCGATGTCGCGCATCAGGCCGAGCAAGGCGACGCGCGGTTGATTATTCGCCCGCTGCCGACGGCGGATGCTTGCCATTGACCTCGTGCAAAGCGCCATTGGCTTTCGAACGCCAGTCGGGAGCAATATCCGGCTTGTCGGTCAAGGCCCGGTAGGGTCTCGGTATCTTCGTCGTCTGGCCGCCGGTCAAACGTTTGTAATTGATCGTGCGAATGAATTCGCGGATCCGCGGCTGGATTTCCGTCCGCCAGCGCGTGCCGTTGAATACCCCGTAGTGGCCGACGCCGCTTTGGACATAATGCACTTTCTCATCGGTCGCTATGCCGACGCAAAGATCGTGCGCAGCTTCCGTCTGCCCGAGACCGCAGATGTCGTCGCGTTCACCTTCAACCGTCATCAGCGCAGTCTTTTCGATCGCTGCGCAATCGACGAGTTCATCGCGGTGCAGCAGCTTTCTGTCCGGAAGCAGGTGATCCTGGAACACCGTCTTGACGGTCTGCAGATAGAATTCCGCAGTCAGGTCCATCACCGAGAGGTATTCCTCATAGAAGGTCTGATGCTGCTTGACGCTGTCGCAATCGCCCTTGACGAGATTGTTGAAGAGATCGACGTGCGCGTTCATGTGCCGCTCGAGGTTCATCGTCATGAACCCGGTCAACTGCATGAAGCCCGGATAAACGGGCCGCATGAAACCGGCATGGGGAAATGGCACGGTCGAGATCACGTTGTTTTCGAACCACGCCAGAGACTTCTCGGCCGCCAGGTCGTTGACCTTGGTCGGATTGCGCCGCGTGTCGATCGGACCGCCCATCAACACAATTGAAGCCGGCTGGCAGGGCTCATTACGAGACGCCATCAGAGCCGTTGCGACGAGCGCCGGAACTGCGGGCTGACAGACGGCAATCACATGCGTGTTCGTGCCGATGAAGCGCATGAAGTCGATGAGGTAATCGACAAAATCATCGAAGTCGAAAAGTCCCGCGGCGAGGGGCACGTTCCGCGCATCCGCCCAGTCGGTGATGTAGACATCGTGTTCGGGAAGCATGGCTTCGACCGTACCGCGCAGCAGAGTCGCGTAATGCCCCGACATCGGCGCCACGATCAGCACCTTCGGATCGTAGCGCTTGCCGGTAACGGTCTCGTCACGTTTGAAATGAACGAGATTGCAGAAAGGCTTCGAGAGAACGATTTCCTCTTCGATCGAAACCTTCAGGCCGGCGAGTTGAACGCTTTTGATTCCGAATTCCGGCTTGCCGTAGCGGCGCGTGATATTCTCGAAGACTTCACAAGCCGCGATCATGTTTTTCCCGGCGGTCGTGTAGGCGACGGGATTGAGTGGCCACCCCAGCGTCTGGCGCAAAGCCTGAACACCGAATCGCACGGGCGACATGAACGCATGGGCCATTTCGTAGGCGTAATAGTTCATATCGCTCCGAATCCCTTGTTTTGAAACCGCTTTCTGGATGTCGGTTAAACCGCAGAGCAGCATGTTGTTGCTGCATTGCATAAGTATAGAACGATTATACATCGTCACAATCTAGAAATAATTCGTGAGCCTAAGGATTAGGCAGGCTTATGCAGGAAAGGTACACCTGCGATCAGCGCATTCGCCTTATCGTCGCCTATTGCACTGCACCATCTGAAAGACGCTTCAGCTTGGCGAATTGTTCCGCTAGGCCAAAGACGCTGCATAGTCTGTGCCACGGGGAACCATGCCGACTGAACGATCTGCGGTGTCGGGTCCCCTCGGACAGGGGTTACGGCGCTTCGTTGCCGTCGAGCCCGACGAGGTCGCTGCGCTTCTCGCATCCTTCGCGATGTTTTTCGCCTTGCTCGCCGCTTACTACATCGTCCGTCCGGTGCGTGACGAGATCGGCGTCGCATTAGGCAAGGACACGCTGCATCAGCTGTTCACAGTCGTCTTTTTCGTGATGCTGCTGCTGGTGCCGCTTTTTGGCTTCGTCGCCACGCGTTTTCCCCGCCGTTACGTCCTGCCCGCGATCTACGCGTTTTTCGCAGCGAACCTCGTCGCGTTCTGGATTGTGATACGGGCCGCGCCTGCCAATCACTTGGCGCTCGCGACGTTCTTCGTCTGGGGAAGCGTGTTCAATCTCTTCATCGTGTCGCTGTTCTGGAGCCTGATGTCGGAGCTCTGGTCGCACGACGCCGCCAAGCGGCTCTATGGGTTCATCTCGGCCGGAGGAACAGCGGGCGCCCTTGCCGGTCCGTTGCTGACGCAGGGGCTTGTCCGGATTTTCGCGCCTGTCGACCTCATGCTCGTCTCGGCGGCGCTGTTGCTTGCCGCGCTGATCGCGAGTCTTCTCTTGCGGCGGATCAAGCCGCCGGATGCCACGGGCGGAGAAGCGCAACCCGCAGGCGGTGGCATTCTCGACGGCGCCATCAAAGTCTTCACGACGCCGATGTTCGCCCGCATCGCGCTTTTCATCTTCATCGCGAACATCATCGGCACGTTCTTTTATTTGGAACAGGCCCGTCTCGTTGCGACATCGATCGCGAGCAATGCCGACCGCGTGTTGTTCTTCTCCGGCCGTGATCTTCTCGTCAGCGTCGCGACCTTCCTGATTGAAGTTTTCGGTACCGCGCGGATCCTACGCCGTTTTGGTGTGACCACCGCCTTGCTCGCGCTGCCAATAGCAGGCGCGCTCGGAACTCTGTTCCTGACGTTTGACGCCGCCCTTGTTGTCGTCGCCGCCGTCATGGTGGCCGAGCGCATCGTTTCGTTTGCGCTCGCAAATCCAGCGATCAAGATCATTTATACGTTGGCGACGCCCGAAGAGAAATACAAGGTCCAGAACTTCATCGACACCGCCGTATTTCGGGGCGGTGATGCGACGTCAGGCTGGCTCTATGCTGGTCTCGGGGGCGGTCTTGGATTTGCCGCCGGCGCGACGGGCGCCGTCGCAGTTCCGCTCGTCGTCGCCTGGCTCTGGGTCGCGCGCCAGCTTGGCGCCGATCATCAGCGGCGTGCTGCGGAAATCATCACGCGCGCTTGAACCCGCGCGTTGAGAACCCGGTCACCGGCCGCCACGACGCGGCGGACCACCACTGGACCGCGGCGGGCCAGATCCATCCCCTGCAGGCGGGCGGCCATCCTTGTGACGGAAGTTGATCCGGCCTTTGGTTAGGTCGTAGGGGGTCATCTCGACCGTGACGCGATCACCGGCAAGAATGCGGATGCGGTTCTTTTTCATGCGCCCGGAAGTGTTGTAAATGAATTCATGCACATTGTCGAGCTTCAAGCGGCAGCGGGCGTCAGGCAGAACTTCGTCAACCACGCCTTCGAACTCGAGCATCTCTTCTTTCGCCATTCGATCTCCGAACTTTGTTTGATCCTGATAAGCAAAGCGGGGAGCAGACGAGCTGCTCCCCGCATGAGTGGAGTGGCCTCGAAAACCTTAGAGCGGACGCAGG
>CAYYDL010000366.1:0-1949 GCA_964470545.1 uncultured Hyphomicrobium sp.
GCCTTTCGCGCCGTGCACCGTCATGACTCGGACCTCGTCACGGCCATGATCCATGTCCCGCTTGACCTCGGGATTTGCAGCGCGGAGCCTCGCCAAAAATTGCGTCAGTGACGGCGGATCGCTTTCGTCATACGATAACGCGAGATCAAGAAATTCATCGATCATATCGGCGGCTTCGGGGCCAAGCCGGTTGAGCATCTTTTCGCGCATGCCGTCGCGATCGAGGATGCCGGAAAAGAACTCGAACGGCGGCGTGAAATCGGCTTTCGCGCGCCAGCGTTTCAAAGTTTCGGCCGCGAACATGAACTCGGGCTTGTCCCCGGCCTTTTCGATGAGCGCCTTCCAGAGCGTCTTTTGTTTGCGTCCATAGGCGATCTCAAGAAGATCGTGATCGTCGAGATTGAAAAGCGGGCCTTTGAGAACGGTCGCGAGCGCAAGGTCGTCTTCGGGAAGCGTCAGGAAATCCCCGAGGACCATGAGGTCCTGTACAGCGACCTGAGTCGTCAGCCTGATCCGGTCGGAGCCGGCGACGGCAATGCCGCGACGTTTCAGAGCGGCTACCATCGGGACGGCGAAAGGATTGCGCTTGCGCACGAGGATCAGGATATCACCCGGGCGGATCGGCCGGTTCTCGGATAGCAGGCGTTCGCCGGTATCGATCCAGGACTTGATCGTCTCCGCGATGCGGTCCGCGAGGCGGTTGGCAGGCGACTGCTCTTTTGTATCTGAGAGCGGTTGCCAAGGATCGGCGGGAACCGCTTCGTCGGATTTTTCAGTTTCCCAGATCTCGACCAGGCCGGCGTGTCCGATGCGGTTCGCCACGTGCTCAATGCTGTCGCCAGCCGCCGTCAGGCCCGGGGTGCGCGCGGGATCGCGAAAAACGCGATCGACAGCGGAAAGAACTGGCGCAACCGTTCGGAACGAGAGCGTGAGTGGCACGCGCTTCCAGGCCCGCTTGGCCTGCATCGCAAGATCCGCGAACCGCTTTCCCATCTCGGCAAACTTTTCCGGTGCAGCGCCCTGGAACGAGTAGATCGACTGCTTCTCATCGCCGACGGCGAATATCGTGCGTGTGGCGCTGCCCGCGCCCATATCGGAGAAGAACTCGCGCGCCAGTTCGGAAATGATGTCCCATTGCTCCGGGCTCGTGTCCTGCGCCTCGTCGACGAGAATATGATCGAGGCCGCCGTCGAGCTTGAAGAGAACCCATTGCGCCTGGCCGTTCTCGCTTGTCAGCAGGTCGCGCGTTTTCAGGATGAGATCATCGAAATCGAGCGCGCCCGCGGAATTCCGGGCGGCGGCATAGTGCCGGAGGACGTGGCCAGAAAGATGGAAGAGTGCGAGTGACGCTTCGACGAGCGTCAGGGCACGCAGTTCTTGCGTCAAGCGGAAGAAATTCTCTTGTGCCCGCTGGCAGCGGTCGTGGAGGCCGGGATTGGCTTGGGCGAGCCGCTTCGTCATCAGGCTCTTTCGAACGGCTTCGCCATTTTCGACGAGAAAGTATTCTCCGAGACGATCGGCGCGCCGCCGATGGTCGGTGCAGTCGAGGGCCGCCGTCAGCCTCCTCACGTGACCTGTGTCTGTTGCAGTGCCTGCCGCGAGCAGTTCGCAAAGTTCTCTGAGCTCGCTTTCCGAAAGCACTTTTGCACATTCGCTATGGAGATCCGTAGCCGCGATCCCGGCGCGCACGCCGATCTGCTGGCGCAGTACAACGTCCATTGCGGACAGTTCGTCCACGAATTCACGCGGGCTGATGCGCGCGGCAGCTTGGAGCCATTTGCGCTCTTCGACGGCCTTCGAAATCAGCTGATCGAATTGTGCGTCAGCGGCGTACCGGATGATTGTCGCAAGCGCTTTTCCGAGCGGCGCATTCGGGTGGCCTGTCGCCGACTTCAATGTTGCTTCGATTGCGTCGGCTTTGAGCTTGCCCGCGGCGACGTCATCGAGAA
>CAYYDL010000367.1:0-1712 GCA_964470545.1 uncultured Hyphomicrobium sp.
CATTGAGCCGCTTGCTGGACAGCGCGGTGCCGATATGCAAACCGGTCTCGAACGCGCAGATGTTCATCTAGGACCGCAACCTTAACGCGTGCGCGGTCGGCACGGTAGGTGAATTGTGAGTCCGTGGCATCGGAGTTGGGATCGGCTACCTCGCCTACCCCGATCTGACCGCCGAAAAGTTTATCCCAAACCTGTTCAGCGACGAGCCGGGGTCGCGGTTGTACAGAACGGGCGATCTTGCTCGGTATCTGCCGGACGGAAATATCGAATTCCTTGGGCGACAAGACCGCCAGGTGAAGCTTCGCGGCTTTCGCATCGAGCTCGCGGAAATCGAAGCGTCTCTCCGGCAACATCCGGCGGTGCGGGAAACCTTTGTCGCCGCCGCCGAATACGCCCCGGGTGACCAGCGGCTTGTGGCCTATGTCGTGCCCGATGAGCAGCAGGCCCTCCCGGTTCGCCGGCTGTTGCAGCTCGAAAACGCGGGCAGACTTCCGCGGCATATGCAATACGAACTGCCAAACGGGATGGCGATCGCGCATCTGAACCGAAGCGAAACCGATTTCGTTTATCGCGAATTGTTTGACGAGCACGCCTATTTGAAGCACGGCGTCGCGCTGGCGCCTGGTGCCTGCATTTTCGACATCGGCGCAAATATCGGCTTGTTCGGGCTGCTGGCGGCCCGCCTGTTCGACGGCTTGCAGATCTATGCCTTCGAGCCGATTCCCCCGGTTTTTGACGTGTTGCAGCTCAACATGTCGCTGTACGACGTAAATGCGCACCTGTTCCGGCACGGCATTGCAAGCAGCTCTGGGACCGCGGTGTTCAGCTACTATCCGCACGCCTCGATCCTCTCCGGCCGTTTTGGCGACGGCGCACAGGAGCGTCAGACCGTCAGGAACTTCCTGCACACGCCGGGGGTCTCCGGCAATGTGGCGCTCTCCACCGAGGATATCGACGAACTTCTCGAAGAGCGGCTGATCGCCGAGCAGTTCAAATGCCCGATGAAGACTTTGTCGCAAGTCATCAAGGAGACGGGCGTTGACCGGATCGACCTGCTGAAAGTTGATGTCGAGAAAAGCGAATTGGATGTCCTCAGCGGCATCGACGCTGGTGATTGGCCAAAGGTCCGGCAAGTCGTGGTCGAAGTCCACGATATCGACGGACGCTTATGGCAAATCACCGATCTTCTTAATAGAAATGGCTTTTCGGTATCGACCGAGCAAGACACCGTTCTGCGGGAAACCGGCATTTACAGCGTCTACGCGGTGCGCCCGGAGGCCGCGATCACCGGTACGCAAAAGGACGAGGCGCGCGACAATACTCCGCCGCCCGCAAGATGGGGATGGAGCAGCCCGGGACGACTGACTGGCGACCTTCATCAAACTCTCCAGGCGAAACTGCCCGCTTATATGGTGCCCACCGCAATCGTTCTGCTGGACGCCTTGCCGCTGACACCGAATGGCAAAGTCGATGTCCAGGCTCTGCCGCTGCCGGATGCCCGTCGCGCCGGAACGGATGGCCAGTTGGTGTCGCCGCGCAATGATATCGAAGAAGAACTTAGCCGTATCTGGGTGGATGTGGTGCGAATAGATCGGGTCGGCGTGCATGACGATTTCTTTCGCCTGGGAGGGCATTCCTTGCTCGCAACGCAGGTCGTATCCCGGATACGCGACGTGTTTCAGGTGAAATTGCCACTGCGGGAGTTCTTTGCC
>CAYYDL010000368.1:0-2825 GCA_964470545.1 uncultured Hyphomicrobium sp.
CGGCATGCCGATCACGGTGGCCGACGGATAGAGATTGTAAAGACTGATAAGTGATGGGCCGACGATCGGCGTAATGGTCATCACAGTCCCGAGCGGAATCATATCGCCGTTCTGGTTCCGCACCTTGAGATGCAGAATGTCATTCGGCTCCATTCGGTATCCTGAGTCGGCCTGCACATAGATCTGGAAAACGCGACCGAACTTGTTGAATTGATCGACGTAGCTCGACCCGAGATAGCTCGCCAACGTTTGGAATACCTGGTCGGTCGTGAGCAACAGAGTCTGAATTTTTGCCCGGTCGATCGTGACCTTGTACTGCGGAGCCGTAGCGCGGAACGTTGTCGACGCGCGCTGGATTCCCGACTGGGTGTTGGCGGCACTCACCACCGCATCGACCGCGCTTCCAAGTTTCACAAGATCGAAACTGCTGTCTCGCAATTCAATCTGCATCGTGAAGCCGCCGGCATTGCCGATGCCCTGGATCGGCGGCGGAGGCAACACCATCACAAGCCCATCTTCGATAGCGGTCATCTTCTCGTTGAGTGTTTTGTAGAGAGATCCCAGGTCTTCGCCTTTGCCGCGCTGGCTCCAGTCTTTTAGCATGATGTAAGCCACACCTGCATTCGCAAGCGAGGCGCTATTGTCGAGCGGCGAGATGCCTGCGATCGTAATAACCCGCTCGACGCCCGGAACGGCCTTGGCGATCTGCTCGACCTGCTCTAACGCGTGTTGCGTCCGGCCGAGCGAGGCACCCTCGGGAAGCTGGACTGACGCAATCAGATAGCCCTGGTCTTCAATCGGCAAAAAGCCCGTCGCCACGCGCGTCATGCCGTAGAGCGCGCCAGCGATGATCAGCAAAGCGATGATGAACATCGCAATGCTATGGTGGACCATTGCGTTGATCACCCCCGAGTACCAATTCTCGAAGCGCTGATAAACGGCATTAAAACCGCGGAAGAAGAAATTTCTCTGTTCGGGCGGCACCGGCCGTCGCAGCCACAACGCGCACTGCGTCGGCTTCAAGGTCGCCGCGTTGATGGCACTGATCAACGCCGTGGCAGCGATGACCAGCGCAAACTGGGCGTACATCTGCCCCGTCAGTCCCGGCAGGAAGGACGCCGGAAGAAACACGGCCATCAAAACCAGCGTGATGCCGATGATCGGCCCCATCAGCGCATTCATGGCGGCAATCGCCGCATCATGGCCCGACATGCCTTTTTCGATGTTATGCGCCGCACCTTCGACGACTACGATCGCGTCGTCGACGACAATGCCGATGGCAAGGACAATCGCGAACAACGTCGAGAGGTTGATCGAAAAGCCCATTGCCGCCATCGCGGCGAATGCACCGATGATCGTTACCGGCACGGTCGTGGCAGGGACGAGCGTCGCGCGCCAATCCTGCAGAAAAACGAGAATAACGATAAGAACCAGCACGGCGGCTTCGATGAGCGTTCTGTAAACCTCGTCGATCGCCTGCTGCACGAAGAGAGTCGTATCGAAGGGGATCTCGTAGATCATTCCTTGCGGAAATTCTTTCGCAAGGACCTTCATTTTATCGGAAACTTCCTTGGCGACGTTAAGCGCATTGGCGCCTGGCGTCAGAAAGATCGCGAGACCGGCCGCTTGCTTGCCGTTGAGATTGAAATACTGCGCGTAAGTTTGGGCGCCCAGAACGACATGCCCCACGTCCTTCACGCGCGTCAGGTCGCCATTGCTTCCGGTCTTGACGATGACATTCGCGAACTGCTCCGGATCGTCGAAACGGCTCTGCACATCGATTGTGTATTGAAATGACGGCGAGCCAGACACCGGCGGCATGCCCACCTGTCCCGCCGTCACCTGCTCGCTCTGTTGCTGTAGCGCCTGGATGACATCCTGGGCATCAAGACCGCGCGCCTGCATCTTGTCGGGATCGAGCCATATGCGCATCGCGTACTGACCGGCGCCGAACACGTTGACGTTGCCGACGCCGGAAAGGCGCGAGATCTCGTCCTTCAGGCGAATGGTCGCGTAGTTGCTCAGATAGAGGCTATCGAACGTGTTGTCTGGGGATGTCAGCGTCACGATCTGCAGGATCGACGTCGACTTCTTCTGCACCACAACGCCCTGCACCTGGACCGCTTGCGGCAACGAGGCCATCGCCGCCTGCACGCGGTTCTGGACAAGGATCTGTGCGGCGTTGAGGTCGGTGCCGATCTGGAACGTGACCGTCAGCGTATACGTGCCGTCAGAGGCCGCATACGACTGCATATAGATCATGTCCTCGACGCCGTTCACCTGCTGCTCGATCGGCAGGGCGACGTTGTCGATGACCGTGCGTGCGCTCGCGCCTGGGTAACGCGTTGTAACCGACACGGTCGGCGGCACGACATTCGGATATTGTGCAACCGGCAACTCGAAGACGCAGACGGCGCCGATCACGACCATCAGGATGGCAATGACGTTGGCGAGAACCGGCCGCTCAATGAAAAATTTTGAGATCATTGTGCGGCATCCGAATCCGGCGCCGGTGCGATGATCGTCTTGTTGATGGGCTCGATTTTCTGCCCCGCGACGACGGTCATAAGTCCGGAGATCACGACGCGATCATCCGGCGAGAGGCCCTTTTCTATCACGCGCAATTCGCCGACCTGCTGACCGAGATCGACTTTGCGCTGCTCAACGACGTTGTCTTTATTCGCAACGAACACATAGCGCCCCGCCTGATCGCTGCCGACGACGCGGTCCGGCACAAGGAGCGCGTCATTCTCCTTGCCGCGCGGCACGCGCACGCGAACGAAGTAGCCCGGCAGCAACGCGCGGTGGGAATTCGGAAATATCCC
>CAYYDL010000369.1:0-6803 GCA_964470545.1 uncultured Hyphomicrobium sp.
CCTCCCCTTAACGCGGCTTTCCCGAGGCTATGAATCTTGAGCTCTGTAGGCAACAGCATCTATGGCATGGGAATGTGACGATGGGGAACGCAATCCTAGCTTGCGGCTGGAGCGTATTTCTTGTCCAACGTCGTTTTTCGAACGAACAGGATTCAGCGTCTCAGCCATGACCGTCACAGCACTTCCCGCACACAAAATTCCCGTGGCCGACTACGTGTCAGGCATTGCCGCGGGGGACCGAACACTGCTGGCGCGCGCTATCACGCTTGTGGAAAGCTCGAATCCCGAGCACGGCCGCCTCGCGCAACAGGTGCTTCAAGAATTGCTGCCCAAAACGGGAGATGCTGTTCGGCTCGGCATCACGGGCGTGCCGGGCGTCGGAAAGTCCACCACCATCGATCAGCTGGGCATGAATCTCATCGCTGAGGGGCATCTCGTGGCCGTGCTCGCGATCGATCCGACATCGAAACGGTCGGGCGGCTCGATCCTCGGTGACAAAACTCGGATGAGTTCACTCTCTCAGGAGAAGAATGCCTTCATCCGTCCCTCGCCGTCATCGGGAACGCTCGGAGGCGTCACGCGGCGGACGCGTGAGACGATGGCGCTTGTGGAGGCCGCCGGATTCGACGTCGTCATTGTCGAGACCGTCGGCGTCGGGCAGTCGGAAGTTGCTGTTGCCGACATGGTCGATTTTTTTCTCGTGCTGCTTCTTTCGGGGGGCGGCGACGATCTGCAGGGCATCAAGAAAGGTGTCATCGAGCTTGCCGATATGATCGCCATCAACAAGGCGGATGGCGACAACATCAAGCGCGCGGAAAGCGCAGCCGCGGATTACCGCAACGCGCTGCAGATCTTTACACCGCATGGAGCGGCATGGTTTCCGCCGGTGCTGACCGTTTCGGGTCGCGACAATCGTGGACTGAACGAGCTTTGGGCAAAGGTACTGGAACATCGAAAGACGATGTCGGAGACCGGCGCCTTCGTCGCACGGCGACAGGCTCAAGCCGTGTCCTGGATGCGCGATATGCTGGAAGACCGCCTGATGGGAGCGCTGAAGGCAAATCCGGCCGTTTCAGCCGAGCTTCCCAAGATCGAAGCCGCCGTTCGCAACGGCACACTGCTTCCGACTCTCGCCGTGGATCGGGTGATGGCGATGATGGGCTTCTAAAGATCCCGTGAATTCGGCCCCGACGCCGTAAGGGTCGGGACCGAACAATCGTGGAGGACGACTATCGCGGGATACTGCCGGTCTCGATGGGACGTCGGCTGGTGTCAACGGCCGATAACGAGAGTGCGATCTCCGCATTTCGTGCTGCTGCGAACTGCTCTTCCTGGCGTGCGGCAGCCACCGTAGCCAGTGACCTTTCGATTTCGGCATTCCGGTCTTCCGCAAACCTCGCTGCCTCATAAACGGCCATCGCGGTATCTATCTCCTGATTGCGCTCTCGCTCGAACTCGGCCAACTGGACCGCCGCGACGCGCGCCATGGAGGCCTCGGCCAGTGCATTCTGCTCGCGCTCGAATTCAGCCTCCGCTGCAGCCTGCGCTTCCCGGGCGCGTGCGTTTGCAACCGCAATCAGCGACGCATCGATTTCCGCATTGCGGTCGCGATTGAATTCTTCCTGAGCCGAAGCAACGCTTGCCGCGTCGACTTCTTCGTTCTCGGTCCGCTCGAGTTCCCTAGTGCGCGCGGCTTCAATGCGCGCCATCGAAGCATCGATCTCGGCATTGCGCTTGCGCGCAAAGTCAGCATCGGACGTCGTGAAAGCTTCATCGGCAAAGACAGTTGTTCCGTCGGCGGGGAGTGCGATCCCCGTCAGGACAATTGCGAATAGAATGCGCATGTATGACATTGGAGATTGATCCTCGCTCAAAAACGCTTGGCGTCTGACCGCCGGCAGAACCAACTTTGAATCGATGTTGCTTAAAATTGGGTGCATCTCGCGCAATAAAAATGCCCGTATTTCCGGGCATTTTTGACGTCCGAGAGTGTAAGGATCGATTATCGATTGCGACGAATTTATTGCGCCATTGCAATAGGAGCGTCGATTAAGGGTCTGAATTACGACGCCAAATGCGTGTCAAAGAAATGAGCGATTTCGCCGAATGCCTCCGCCGTCTCAGGCACAAAAGGCGTAAGAAATTGCGCGTGGCTCTCGCCTTCGTAGACTTGCAAGAACGCGTTGACGCGCGCTTGGCGGAGCTTGCGATGCGTTCGTACGGTATCGCTCAAAAGCAGGTCGCGTGTGCCGGAGGTCAGAATTGCAGGAGGAAAGCCCCCGAAGTCGCCAAAAAACGGCGAGAGTTCCGGATTGCGCAAGTCATGTGCTCCGGCATAGAGGGCGGTCGCTGCGCCGACCCAGCCGGAGCGTGATACCAGAGCATTGTCGACGTAGGCATTGGCGTTCGCGGTATCGCCTGACCACGTGAGATCGGCGCACGGGCTCCCCGGTGCTATCGCGCCCGGAAGTGAGAGCCCTTCCGATTTTGCGCGCAGTACGGCAGAGAGCGTCAGGCCGCCGCCCGCCGACGTTCCGAAGATACCCATCTTGCTTGGTTCGTAAGACGCCAACAACACACGCCAAACGGCCGTTACATCGTCGAGTGCCGCAGGGAACGGAAAATCGGGGGCCATCCGGTAATCGATCGAAACCACGCGAAATTTTCCGTAGCCGGCCATCATCATGCCCTCGCCCGCCCCCGCCTCTCCTGGGAACAGAACGAACCCTCCGCCGTGAATATGAACGAGCAGCCGATTCTCATTGTTCGGCGCGATTTCCTGGGGCGTGATGACAAAGACGGGAACGCCGGCCATCGTCGTCTTTTCGACCTGCAAGCCGAAGCGTTCTTTAATGGCGGCGATGGCGTTCGCAGCTCCGGCTGCGCTCTTGAATGCGAGATCTTTCCAGTCTGTTGCGTTCTGCGGGATGGCGTTCCATCCGGGACGGTAAGGCGCCCCGATGACCGCCTGCAGTTCCGGGCTGACCGTGGTGGGGACGGGCAGCTCACGAGCGGGAATATGGCGAGGGGCGAAACCTGTCGCTGCGGGTGCAGGAGTCGCGTCTTCGGCTCTCGACAGCGAGGGAAAGACAGCCGCGGCAAGCGAGCTTTCCAAAAAGAGGCGTCTTGAGAAGGAGACCGGCTTTTCCTCGGCGAGAGACAGAAGGTTGTTCATGCTCATTCCCCACAGTTGCGGAGAATGAAAAGCTTGCATTCGCCCCGGGACGTCAAGAGAGGAAATAAGCAGGCGAGAAGCAGGTGCGCTGCGCGAAGCGCAGCGCGCACGGGCGGCTGGCCTATTTCCGCGGGCAGGCCAGCGCCGCATAGATGCGAACGCCAGCGTAAATCTAACCCTACTGGATAACTTTGAGCAGTTTATCGTTAGAGGATGGCGGACAGTCACTCCAGGACGCGGGCCCGTTTTCCTGCTCGTCGGCGAGAGTTTCTAGCGCAGGAATGTCCTTGAGACGGAGCCCGTGGAAAGGAGCGGTCTCGACCATGCCCCGCATTTCAAGCTGTAACAGCGCGAGCGCCAACAGATCGACGCTCAGCCCGAGGAAATCCGCGATGACGCCACAATCGACTGTATCGTCGATCAACGTAGGATCGCCCCCTTCCTCGCGGATACGACGCGAAGCTGCAATCAGGAAAGCCGCCAACCGAACTATCGGCCTCTCGCGTGCGGAGCCTACAAGGTCCTCCTTACGAAACGCGAATTCCCGCGCCACAGAGTCGTCATATCGGACTTTATTATGCGTGTCGTTCTCGATGAGCCGACCGACTTCGGCGAGATCAAAGCAGCGGACCGTCGTTTCGACAGTTGCGCGCGCCGTGGCTGCGTGCCGCGCGAGGAACCCCATTCCAACGACGTCGCCTGCAAGTGCGTGCTCGATGACCTCGATGGTCAGATCGGGGCGCGTGCGGTAAATACACAGCGCTCCCGTTTCCACGCGATAGACCTGCGTCTTGGGATCGCCCGCTTCGAAAAGAATGCCATTGCGCGCCAGGCGCAAGATCGGAGAATTGGAACCGCCGCCACTCAGAGCGACGACGTCAATTCCCTCTGCATCTCCGCCGCTATCGGCAAACCCCATCCGCAGCATACTCTGTACTCCACACTGCAAACATAAACGGCCGCCAGCATTGCACCGCGGCACGTCGGAAAAAATTTCGTAGAAAGAATGGAATTATCGCCGCGGCAATACCGATATTAAGAAGGATATGCAATAGACCTTTGCGACTATTTTTGTCGCATTTATCTGAACGCGGTCTATTCGCTCTTGCAAAAGAAGACCGTCAGACGATTGAATTCCCTCTTTTAGACTTGGCCTCGGCAGGTAATTTCCGTCCATTCCACCAGTTGTTTCAACGTGCCAGCCCTGAACGAGTTCCGCTCAGACCACACCAAGCCGCCTCACCGATGGTAACAATTCGCGATGATGCACGGTGCGACTTGGATGCGCTGCACGCCAATATGCCCCAAAACCTGGCGGGGCGGGATCATACAAATGTATGTCCAAATGCGTCTTCCGGCACTTTGCCCGCCCGGCTCATGTCATTAACCGCGATTTCCTGCCAAGCCTTGTGAATGGCTCCCGGATCGATGCGTTCTCCGAATAGGATCGTTCGGACGGTCTCGGCAAGAATGACGAGGTCGAGCGTAAAAGAGGCATTCTTTATATACCAGAGATCGAGCGCGGCCTTATCTTCGATCGAAAGACTGCGCCCCCCCTTTATCTGCGCCCACCCTGTCAAACCGGGACGGAGCTGCAAGCGGGCGGCACAGGCCTTTGGCTGATCGACCGGCAGAAGTGGGCGGGGGCCGACGAACGACATGTCTCCCGCGAGAATGTTGAACACCTGGGGGAGTTCATCGAGCCGCAATCGGCGGAGCAGGCGACCAATCCTCGAGATGCGCTCTCCATCCGAAAGGACGCGGCCGTCCGGCGTGCGTACCGGACCCATCGTGCGAAACTTCAATATCTTTATCTGCCGACCGCCGGCGCCGGGCCGTTGCTGCCAGAATATTGCGGGCGAGCCGACGTCAAGCCTAACAACCACAAAGACAAAGAGCATCAGCGGCGCGAAGATAACAATGGCTGCAAGCGCCGCGGCGGCATCGACGAGACGCTTCCAACGCAAATATGATGCGGACGGCGTTCCAACCTCATGAACTTTACCGTCAGCGATAAACGTGGTGTCGCTCGCATTTTTCGTTCCCGCACTGGTCCGATCAAAGCGCGTAGAGAAGCGATCGATGTGGATTTTTCTCTCTTTTTCAATCTTGCAAAGGGCCGTTTGCGCATTCACCGACAACTCCCAGTGGGGGGAAGCCAGGACAATGCGGTCGATCAAGACGCCATGAACGGAAAGATCGTGAAGCACGTCATCAATTGCTTCCGGCGCGCCGAGAATTTCTCGCGACCGGATTAATCGTCCGCGATGACGCTCGGCGTTCGACAGAACGCCAACGACTTTCATGCTCGCGTAACCGGTCTTGGATGCAAAATCAAAAAACAGATCGGCTGCCGGATTGAGACCTATGACCAACACGTTTTCGCGGCGGCTGGTCGATGCATTGATATTTCCGGAGCGGCGTCGCTGAAGGTGGCGGAGCCGCATCGCGACTCGCGCAGCGACAAGCGCGTAGAGCATGAGCAACGCCTGCATGACGGGTACTGCGCGCGGCAGGCCCGCCAGCCGATCGACCGAAAAGCCGATCAGCACTGAAATTGCCACGATCACTGCCGTTGCTGCGGCGGCCCATATTGCATCGCTCAGCGAGGTGAAGCGCCAAACCATGCGGTTGAGCCTGAAAAGTATCAGCACGGGAACGGCTGTCACCGACGTGATGACCGCGTACTGCCCCAAATGGCCTAGCGCGGCAAGCGGCAGTTCTGGGCTGCTCAAGACAATTGCGAAAAGCGTCGAGGCGCCAACAATGGCAACATCAACGAATAACAACACGAAGCAATGCATTCGAATGTGTCCCGAGTTTCTGGTGAGGGATCAAGCCGCAGCGGTTCGCAATCGCGTTATAATTAGTCCTTATTGATTATATTGAATAGCGGAAGTCTGCGGATGATCGACATCCTTTCTTTCGGGCGCAATTACGAAATCTCTTAAGCGAAATCTGTGGATGAACAGGCGCGGCACTTGAGTTTCGTCTCCCCTCCAACGACTAGTTCTTACGGACTATATATTGGAGGACGCATGACTTCATCCGAGGCGACAAACGCATTGGCTGTCTGGATCGCCGTCAATACACATCCCAATCGCGAGCACTCCGCGATGCGAAATCTTCTTAATCAGGGATACCGGCCGTATTTGCCAACCATTCGAAAGCAGGTCCGGCACGCGCGGAAAGTTCATGACGTGCTGCGCCCGCTCTTTCCTGGCTACCTCTTCGTCCGCATCGAACCTGCGGAACAGCAATGGCGGCCAATTCTTTCAACGGTCGGGGTTAGATCGGTCGTACGCACAGGCGATACTCCGTGTGTCGTTCCGGAGGCTTTTGTCCAAGACCTCAAGAAGCGGGAAGATGACGGCATAATCGTGCGTGCATCGTCATCTCGTCGAATCGGGGAAACAGTCCGAATTGCATATGGCGCCTTCGACGGCCTCGTCGGAAAAATTATCAGCCTATCGGAAAAAGATCGTTTGGTCGTTCTGACGGAATTTCTCAACCGACCTGTTCGGGTGAAGATCTCGGAGTACCTTCTCGCCGTCGCTTAGAAGCTGGCGCGGAAGGAATCCGATTGATGCGCGCAACGGAGTTGATCAGTCGGTACCAAGTCGAAATG
>CAYYDL010000370.1:0-4636 GCA_964470545.1 uncultured Hyphomicrobium sp.
CCTCTTTCTGCGCTTCCATGAAGCGGTGCCAGCGCTCGTCCTTCACCTCTTCCGGCACCGCGCCTTCGATCGCGTTGGCCTTGGCGCCCTCGACCGCCTCATACTTGAAGCATCCGGCGCGATTGATCTTCGCCTCTTTCAGCCAATCGAGAAGGAACTGAAAATCCTCCTCCGTCTCACCCGGAAAACCGACGATGAATGTCGAACGGATCGCAAGGTCCGGACAGACCTCGCGCCAACGCCGGATTCGCTCCGCCGTTTTCTCCTGCGACGCCGGACGCCGCATCGCTTTCAACATCGAAGGCGACGCATGCTGAAAGGGAATGTCGAGGTAGGGCAGAATCTTGCCGTCCGCCATCAGCGGAATGACCTCATCAACGTGCGGATAGGGATAGACGTAATGCATCCGGACCCACGCACCGAGATCGCCTAGCGCCCGCGACAGATCAAGAAAGCGCGCCTTGAGCTGACCGCCCTTCCACGCACTCTCTTGATATTTAAGATCGAGGCCGTACGCGCTGGTGTCCTGGCTGATAACGAGCAGCTCTTTCACGCCCGCATTCACCAGCCGCTCCGCTTCCGTCATCACGTGGTTCGCGGGGAGGCTCGCAAGATCGCCGCGCAACGATGGAATGATGCAGAACGTGCAGCGGTTGTTGCAGCCTTCCGAAATTTTCAGATAGGCATAGTGGCGTGGTGTCAGACGCAAGCCTTCCGGCGGCACGAGATCGACGTAAGGATCATGCAGCGGCGGCACGGCGTCATGAACCGCCTCGACAACCTGCTCGTACTGATGCGGCCCCGTCACCGCCAACACACCCGGATGCGCCTCGCGGATGCGCCCTTCCTCGACGCCGAAACACCCGGTCACGATCACCCGGCCGTTGCCGTTCATCGCCTCGCCGATTGCGTCGAGACTCTCCTGCTTCGCGGAATCGAGGAAGCCACAGGTGTTGACCACGACCACGTCCGCGCCGGAATACTCGCGCGCGATGGTGTATCCTTCTGAGCGGAGCTTGGTAATGATCCGTTCACTGTCGACAAGCGCCTTTGGGCAACCGAGCGACACGAAGCCGACCTTGGGCGTACGGCTTTCCGCGCCGTTCGCGCCATGCGCCAGCCGTCGGACCTTCGCACTTGCCTTTGCCTTGATCTTCGGAGAGGGTCTCGCCATGTTCGGCTTCTAGCGTTCGGACTCCCGAAGCGCAATCGCGACACGGTGGCAACCAGTAAAGATAATCCTGTGACCGAACCCCAAACATCCGAAACGCCTGCGAAATCCGATGCGCCGAAGACCAACGCACGGGCCGCCGCCAGAGCCTGGCTCGAAGCCGGACGCCCCGTCGCGATCGCCACCGTCATCGACACGTGGGGGTCCGCACCCGTCCGCGCCGGAGGGCAGATGGCGATCGTCGGCGAAGACGAATTCCAAGGCTCTGTTTCGGGAGGCTGCGTCGAAGCCGATGTTATTTCCGCCGGTATCGACGTCATCGAGACGGGAAAACCCGAGACCTTGAGCTTCGGCGTCGCTGACGAGACAGCTTGGCGAGCGGGGCTTGCGTGCGGCGGCAAGATCCGTGTTCACGTTACCAAACTCGAGCCGAAGACCGACCTCGCGTTCCTCCAGAAAATCGATGCCGCAGCCGCCGCCCGCGAGACGATCGTCGTCATGACGCGCCTGTCAGATGGCGTGCGCCAGATCTACGACGGAAGCACATCGACGGACCCGGCCATCGCCGAAGCCATTCGCCGTGCCCACAGCGGCGTCGACAAATCCGGCGAAACCTTCCTCCATGCATTGACGCCGCCGCCGCGTATCATCATCGTCGGCGCGACACACATCGGCCAGCACCTGGCAATGATGGCAACGGCCTCCGGCTACGATGTGAAAGTCCTCGATCCACGGACGGCCTTCGCGAACGCGAACCGCTTCGACGCATCCCAGATCATCGCCGGCTGGCCGGAGGACTGCTTCAAGAAACTTACCGCCGATCCATTTTCCGCCGTCGTCACACTGACGCACGTCGATCACATCGACGATGAAGCGTTGTCGATCGCGCTCAAATCGCCGTGCCGGTATATCGGCGCGCTCGGATCGCGCCGCACGCACGCCAAGCGCGTCGATCGTCTCAAGGCGGCGGGCTTCACTGAGGCCGACATCGCCCGCATCCATGCGCCCGTCGGTCTCGATATCGACGCCGAAACCCCCGGCGAGATCGCAACGTCGATCCTGGCCCAGATCATCGCCGCATTCCGCAAAGCGCCGGACGCGTGACCATTTCCGCCGTTATCCTCGCGGCTGGGCGCTCCTCCCGTTTCGAAGACGGACACAAACTACTTGCCGAGATCGACGGCGCGCCCATCGTCCGACATGTTTGTACCGCGCTCGCCGCTTCGAACGTCGACGAGATCATCCTCGTTACTTCCGACATGAATGATGCCGTCGTAAAGGCAGCAGGGACGGGTCGCTGGCGCGCTGTTGAAAATCCGGAAGCCCGCGACGGCCTCTCGACGTCATTGCGTACCGGTCTCGAAAACATCTCGCCGAAGACCGATGGCATCCTCGTCGCGCTCGCCGACATGCCGGGCATCGAGCCGGCGCTGGTGAATGCCTTGATCTCTGCCTTCAGCGCCGAAGAGCCTGCAATCGTTTTCCCGGTTGCAAAGGACGGGCGCCGCGGCCACCCGGTCATCTGGCCGAAATCACTATTTCGCGCTCTTGCGTCCATGACTGGAGACAGGGGCGGCAAGACGATTCTCACCGATCACAAGAATCTTTGGCGCCCCGTTCCCTGTGAAAACAAAGGCGCCTTCGCCGACATCGACACGCGGGCCGACTTTGAAGCCTTCACGGCAAACAATCAGCCAACGCGCCGCAAGTGATTGTCGAAAGCGATGTCTTGAAGCTGACGCTCTGAAACCGTCGTGGCTTGCGCCGTTTCATAGCGCAGGACTCCGAAACCCGACGACGACGCAAAATCTTGTCGACCCTCCGGCGCGAGACCGCATACGTCCTTCAGATTGCTCTGTCCGACGACAGCTGAAGTCTCCGTATCGACGTAGAGGACATGCCCGGCTTTCGGCGCGCTCGCCGCGATGAAGCGGCCATCGTTGCTCACCGCCATTGCGCCGATGTAGCCCTTCAAGTCGTCGCCACCTTTGCCCTGCGGCTCAAGGAGCCCCAGCGGTCGGTCCAAGCCCGCGCTGCCGACGATCTGTGGCGGCGTCTGGCTCGGGCTTCCTTCCCATTGCCCGCCGAACCAGACGACGCCTTTCCGATCCTGTGTCACGTGGCGGAGCGACAGTGATTTGAGATCTCCCGTCATCTCGTGTTTAGCGAGCAGCTTGCCGTTCTCCGCATCGACAAACGTCAGCGACGGCTGCATCGAATCGACATTGAGGTTCTCGCGCCCCGCGTCGGGCGTGGTGTCGAGGCCGCCGTTTCCCGCCGCTATCGTCCTGCCATCGGCCAGCAGCATGATCTCATGCGGTCCCATGCCGAAGGTCGAATGCTCGCCGATCTTCTTGAAACTGCGCGCGACGTCGTAGATCCCGATGACGCCCATACCCGTCGCAATATCGTTCTCCGAAGCGTAAAGAAGCCGCCCATCCTGCGAGAACGATCCATGCCCGAAGTAATGGCGCCCCTCGCCCGGCGTAAACACGTGCGGCGCCGTCTTCTTGTCGAGTTCAAATGAAATCGCGAACGCACCCGGACGCCGCGCAAACACCACCGCTCGCCCTGACGGTTGATGAATGGCGATATCGTGCCCCCGCGCCGAAAGCGGCACCTCGCGCAGAACGGCACCCTCTGCGCTGAGCAGCAGAATACCGAACGAGCCGTCCGCCAAACGCGCCGCCGTCACGTACGCAATGCTCTCGCCAGCCTTTGCGAACGCGGGCCTAAGCCCGGCCCAGCCGACGAAGGTCAGCGTCCCGAGCAGCATCGATCTGCGATCAATCACCATCGAGCTCATTGAATCCTACCGTCAATTTAGCCGCGACTGACAGCCTGTTCGCGACCATGTTACGCAGTCCATTCGTCCTGTCGAACACCTCGCGCGCTGTCGGTGCATCCTCCCGTTTTGCATAAGGAGAACGCCCGCCGGCGCCATCACTCGATTCGAGCGTTCGCCAGGTTCCCGAAACCCAGTCTTTCATCCAGAACCGATCCGGCGGCAACCAGCTTTCGAGTTGCAGCGTATCGTAGAGCTGATGCAGCGATGCGATGCTGGCTTCGTAAAAAGCCGCCTGCAATCCGGATTTCGCATAAGGCGGCGCCAATCTGATCTTCGGATCGACGTGGGGCTTCACTTGTAAGTCGCCGGTCAACGACAATCCGACGATCAACGCCTTGACGACCTCGACCGCGGCCTCGCTCTCATTCTTGTACGTGTCGTTCGCCGGGCCCGGATGAAGCATCTTGTCGGACCAGCCACCAGGCTTCTCCCACTCGTCCGCGACTTCATCCGCCAGACGCACGATATTGGCCGCGATGGCTTCCGCAACGATGCATCGGTAGTGCGCGGCATCGGCCGGACCAAGCGGCACATCCTTGTCGTGCATCAGCGCTTCGAGCGCCGGAAGCCCCTGCACCGCCGCACTCTGCTTCGCCATCGCACCGGGTTTCGCGATC
>CAYYDL010000371.1:0-1740 GCA_964470545.1 uncultured Hyphomicrobium sp.
GCCCATTTGCACAAGTGCGGGCGGATCACACTTCCTGACGAATGTGCTGCGCTCCATGGCTTCCAGGCCATCGAGATTGCGCGTATCATCCATGCGCGATCGGCAGTCATATGAGCGGGGGACATGCCGTGACGATCGGACGAAATTTGTCGCTTGGCGTTGCGTTCGCCGTGCTGGCGGTGTTCGCGCGGCCTTCGGCGCATGCGCAATCGGTCGATTTCGATGCACTCTACGCCAAGGCTGCGGCCGAAGGCGAGGTCTCGATCTATCTGCAGGGACCGCCACAGGTCTATGCGGGCTTCGTCAAGGAATTCGAGGCGAAGTATCCGAAGGTCAAGGTGCGGATCACATCAGGCCGTTACGATCTAATGCCGAAGATCGACACGCAGATCGCCGCGGGAAAGATGGATGCCGATCTGGCGATCCTGCAGACGACGCAAGACTATGTGCGGTGGAAGCGCGGACATGCTTTGCAGGCTTTCGCGCCGCCGGGATTCACGTTGATCCCAGCTAAGCTCAAGGACCCGGATGCCGAGTTCATGCCGGTTTTCCTGGTGATGCTTGGCTTTGCCTATAACTCAGCCAAGATCGCCGACGCCGATGCACCGCGTACGATACTGGATTTCCTCAAGCCTACATTCAAAGGCAAGATCGTTTCGACCTATCCGCACGACGACGACTTGACGCTCTACAGCAACACGCTGATCGTCGAGAAGTACGGCTGGGGGATCATCGAGAAACTGCTCGCGCAGGACATGAAATTCGTGCGCAGCCATGTCCTCGTCGCGCAGGAAACCGCGAAGGGAGACCGGCCGGTGACATTCGATCAGATCGCGCAATTCAACAGGGTAACCTTCGTCGCACCCGATGATTTGCCGATCCCGGTCTACCCAATCACCACCGGCATCTTTGCAAAGGCACCGCACCCGAATGCCGCGAAGCTTTTTCTCGCCTTCGCGATCTCGAAAGAGCAGCAGCAGCGCACGGCGGCCGCCGGCGCGACCGCTGTGCGGCCGGACGTCCCCTCGCCGCCTGGGCAAAAGCCGCTGGCGAGCTACCGCATCGCCGACGGCTATATCGATTTCATTTCCGATGCAGCTCGCACCAAGGAAATGCGTGAGAAATTCGAGTCGTATATCGGCAAACCGCAGGGCGCCTACATCAGCACCGGTCCGGCTAACCCGCCGAAATGAGCGGCGCCGTGGACGCACGCTCGGCCCCTTCGCCAGGGCCGAGCACCGGCACAGTACGTTCGTCGATCAATTCGCCTGCGTCATCTTGCACTGATCGTGGAAGCGGTCCTGGCTGTCCTTGACGATCGTCGCCATCGTCTTGAGGCGAATCTCATCGCCCTCCTTGACCGGCTCCTGCAGATAGAAATTCTGGATCGGGATGTGGTTGTTGCCGAACTTGAAGCCGCCGCGCACGGACTTGAAATCGGCTTTCTCCATCGCCTTCTGCACCGCGGCTTTGTCCTTGAGGTCCTTTACCTGCTTGACAGCGCTGTCGATCAGCATCGCGGCATCATAAGCCTGGGCGCCGTAGAACGATGGACCATGGCCGTACTTCTTCTTGAAGTCGGCGACGTATTTCTTGTTGGCGTCGTTCGGCAGATCGTTGACCCATTCCTGCGCACCAGGAACGCCGAGCGCGAGGTCCTTCTGCCGCGGCAGCGTGGTCTCGTCGATGGTGAAGGCGGTGTAGAGCGGGATCTTACCCTTGAGCCCGGCCTGCTGATAC
>CAYYDL010000372.1:0-2155 GCA_964470545.1 uncultured Hyphomicrobium sp.
GCCGTGACGAAAACGAGTACATTCAGCCCGGTACCGCGCCCGTTCTTGATGCGGTACTTGCGGCTGATATCGAGCGCCGCTTTTTGAGCGAGCGCGGCCTTCTCCGGCTGTCCGATAGTTTGCAGGATGATCGAAAGATCGAAGAATGCGGCGGCATCTCCGAGGTCACTCGAAACACGCTTGAACAAGTTATCCCAGGTCGGCCCGATATCGCGACCTTCATAAAGGGCACGGACGAGCACAGCCTTTCCAAGGATGAAATTCGGCTCTTCGACCTTCGCGACCGGAGCTATACCGCTTTTCAACTGCCTCATCCCTCTCTCGCTGGGCGCCGTCCGTTCAAAGGGGAATTGGCGGGCCGGGAAGAATTTCGGCGATCACTTTCGCTCCTGCTCGCTTGCGCGAGTCTGACGTGTTTCTCGCCGCGAAAGAGAGCCTCCCAGCCATAGGACCAGTCCAAACCGGCCAGTGGCTCGAGGAACGGCGGCGGAAGGCGAAAAGTGGCTGCCGAACGACGCGGAGCTAGCTGGTGCCATGCAAAAGGGCGCTACAACGCAACTTTTGACGTTGCCGGGCAGAAACCCCTAGCCTGGGACGGGCCTTTGGCGCATTCTCCCTGAAACACCGGGAATTATTCCCTGATATAATTGCCTGATTTTCCTGGTGCAACGGAGGTAAAGGCGTGAAGGCGGCCATATTTACAAGAGCTGCTGCTCTCCTTATCGGTGGTGTTCTGCTCTCCGGCTGCAATGCTCCGCATTCCGAGGAGGTCGAGGGACATCCTGAAGCTGCCGAGACCGCTCCGTTGCCGCCGGTCCACACGGTCGCTCTCACGGCGTCAAAAGAAGCCGTGAAGCTTGAAGGCATCGCGACCGTCCTCAATCCCGATATTCTTCTACAACTCGACGCTGATATCCGGGCAGCAACGATCGCCGCCAACTTCAGTCACGGCCAACTTGAGCGTTTCAAAGCCTCGACAATGCTCTCGAAGCAGACGATCGAGACCGCTATACGCCAAGCTGGGATTGACGCATCGCAATTGAAGCTGTTGTCGACGCGCCTTCGGCAATCATGGGGGGATCAGGCGCCTTTTCTGAACGTCGATGACCGGCAGGCCCTGATGGCGGAAATCGCGAACGGCTCGCGCGGCATTCTCCGCATCGACTTCCCGGATACGACGGCCGATGGTCCGCGAAACCTCCGTGTCGTACCGCTACGCGGCGGACAGGAAACGAAGGTCGATACGTTTTGGCCCGCGCCGTCCGGAAATCTTGCGATGCCCGGCGTGTCCTATTTCGGTTTGATCGATGCCGGCCCCGGATTACGCACTGGCGATCGCGCACGGGTGATCGCAGACAGCACGGCGAAGCCGACCGGGGTTGTCATTCCAAGCGCCGCTTTGGTCGTCTATGCGGGAAAGTCCTGGTGCTATGTGGAAACGGCCCCCGGCAAGTACGAGCGAAAGGTTGTTCCGCTCGACGCACCCGTCGATGATGGATATCTCGTCACAAGGGACTTTAGCCCTGGTACTCGCGTGGTCGTAAAGGGTGCTTCGATCCTGCTGGCGCGCGAAGCAATGCCGGGCAGCTATGACGATGATGAGGACGACGGCGGATCACCCGATTCTGCGCCTTCGCCAGTCACAAGATCGTCAACGTCTCCGATTGCACAGAACCATGCCGCAGCATCGGGCGATCCGGACTAGATCGCATGAACGCGCTTATTCGCTGGTCGATCCGTTATCGTGGGTTCGTCGCGTTGCTTTCGGTGGTGTGGCTTCTCGCGGGTGGCTTCCTCGCGATGCGCGCACCGCTCGACGTCTTTCCGGAATTCGTTCCGCCGCAAGTTACGATTCAGACCGAAGCTCCAGGGCTGGCGCCAAAGCAGGTCGAACAGATCATCACACGGCCGATCGAGGCGGCGATCATAGGCGGTCCCGGCATTGATACGGTTCGCTCGGAGTCGATCTACGGACTGTCCGTGGTTCTTGTCACATTTCAGGAAAGCGCCGATCCGAACGTGACAAGGCAGGGCATCGCCTAACGCCTGAGCACACTCAAATGTAAATTCCCGGCGGGGTTCGTTCATCCAAAACTGTAGCCGTTGACATAGAGTACGATGGACGTTCTGAATCTAGGAATCGTCTCTGATCATT
>CAYYDL010000373.1:0-1644 GCA_964470545.1 uncultured Hyphomicrobium sp.
TCGATCGCAACAAGAGAGATCATCCCACCGAAAGAATGCGCCACGATCGCGTCGAGCGGGCTAAACTCCTGCGCTATGGCAGCCATTGCCCGAGCGCAATCGATCAGGTTCGTGGAACTTGCCCCGCTAAGACCGTGCGCAGGCAAATCGAGCAGCACCACGCGGAACCCAGCCCGCCGTATCGGCTCGGCAATCGCCGTCATGAATGACGCTTCACCCGTCCAACCGTGAACGACGAGCACCGTACCGATCAGATCGCTCCGATCAGGCTCGAACGAATAGGTCTGAATGTCGGCGACCGGCGTCGGGACACGCCGCCACTGCGCGTGCCGCAAATGAAATCGTGCTCTTTCGGCGAGCTGTTGATGATTGGAGGCGCGATACTGCGACAATTCGGGAGTGCAGAAAATTCTGAATGCCGTATCCCCTGCAATTCCCGAAGGCAATTGCGCGAGACGCTGACCCACCCAGAATTCTTTCGGCAGCCAAATCATACTCCATCTCTGAATTTTGATTTTCAATTTCGCAAGGCGGACCCTCGCTCAAATTATCGCGATGGTTGACGGCGTGTTGACACCTCCCGCACGAACCCTGCGACCAAGATCTGCGCACGGATCACCCACATCGAAGAGGATACATCTTTGGTCGCGCACGCACGGGCGCCCGCCTCTGGTCTCGGCAAGGAAGGTCAGGTGGGGCTATCCGTAATCGTTTGACATCAAAATGACGGGACAATTACAGCTGCTGGTTCATGCCCACGATGGGTTTTTGCTCCCGTTTTGAAAAAGGGAAATCCTTTGATATCGCCGGAACAGCTGCATCATCTCTTTGCGACGTATGGCGTCTGGACGGTCGCCTTCATTGTCGGACTGGAAAGCCTGGGCGTTCCGTTGCCGGGCGAGACCGTCCTCATCATCGCATCCGTGTACGCCGCAACGCACGACGGCAACATCGCGATGGTCATAGCCGCCGCGACCGTCGGCGCAATCGTCGGAGATAACATCGGTTATTTGATCGGCCGGGAATTCGGCTACCGCCTCGTTCTCAAATTCGGCTCATATCTCGGGCTGACAGAAGGCCGCATCAAGCTCGGTCAATATCTCTTCCAGAAGTACGGGGGAACAGTCGTCTTTTTCGGGCGTTTCTTCGCCGTGCTGCGTTTTCTTGCCGCCTTTCTGGCGGGCGTCAATCAATTGGCGTGGGGACGCTTTTTTGCGGCGAACGCGTTGGGAGGTCTTGTCTGGGCCAGCATCGTTGGCATGTCGGCCTATACGCTCGGCCGAAGCATTCACCGGGTTCAGGGACCCATTGGTGCCGCCGGCATCGCGCTGGCCGTGACAATCATCATCGCAACTTTCCTCTATTTGAGACGACATGAAGCGCAGCTCCAGTCGCAAGCCGAGGCTGCATTACCGGGACCTCTTCCCGGCTTTGAGCGGCACGATGTCGCTGAGCCGCCGCAGGCCGGATAACCAGCTGATGCGGGCGGTATCAGACGACGACCGGAAAGAACGTCGCACGTGAAGTCTTCAACCGAGGGAAAAAAGCCCCGATCTCAATTTTCAGTGCCAATCCGCGAGCCTTTGCCTTACTTAAGCCACCTCGAACGCCGCCATGCGGAGCTTGCCAATTTACTTGGATCCG
>CAYYDL010000374.1:0-6973 GCA_964470545.1 uncultured Hyphomicrobium sp.
GAATGCGGATTGACGTATCTGCATGTTTTTCCGTTTTCGTCCCGGCGTGGGACGCCCGCGGCACGGATGCCGCAAGTCCATGGAACTCTGATCAAGGAACGCGCGGCGCGGCTGCGCAAAAAGGGAACTGAAGTGCTGTCCTCATATCTCAATTCTCAGCGCGATCGCTTGGTCGACGTGCTCGTCGAAGGCGACGGCAAGGGGCGAACGCCGCAGTTTGCGGAAGTGCTGCTCGACGGCGAACGCCGAGCCGAGGCCGGCGCCATCGTCCGGACCCACATCATGCGTGTTGATGGGGATCGTCTCGTCGGTGAGGCCTGCGCGTGAGCGAGCAGAAAGAAAAAGGCAAGGGGCTCTTCGGCCGATTGTTCAAGGGCAATGCCCCGACGCCGGCAGAACCGCAGCCGGAGGAATCTCCGGCAGAAAATGAAGCTCCTGCTTCCGCGTTTATGGCTAAGGTCGAGGAACCTCCTCCGGCAGCGCCTGTGAAACAGAGTTGGTTTCAGCGTCTGAAATCCGGGCTTGGCAAAACCTCGACGAAGCTTACCTCCGGGATCACCGATCTCTTTTCGAAGCGCAAGCTCGATGCCGAGACAATTGATGACCTTGAAGATCTTCTGATCCACTCCGATCTTGGACTGGAAACGACGAGCCGGATCACGGCGGCAATCGGCAAAGGCCGGTTCGAAAAAGGGATTTCCGGCGAAGAGGTTCGTGGGATCCTGGCCACCGAGGTGGAGCGTGTGCTTGCTCCCGTCGCAAAGCCGCTCGTCATCGATCCGTCACACAGGCCTCACGTCATCATGATGGTCGGTGTCAACGGCACGGGCAAGACCACGACGATCGGCAAGCTCGCAACCAAATTCAAGGCGGAAGGCAAATCCGTTGTGCTCGCGGCGGGTGATACGTTTCGTGCCGCGGCGATCGACCAGCTGAAAGTGTGGGGCGAGCGGGCGGGGTGTCCCGTTGTCGCGCGCGACGTCGGCGGCGATTCGTCCGGGCTGGCGTTTGACGCCTTAAAGCAAGCACAAGTGTCGGGCGCAGATGTGCTTTTGCTCGATACGGCGGGACGGCTCCAGAACAAGCAAGTGTTGATGGAAGAACTCGAAAAAGTTACACGCGTTCTTAAAAAGCTCGACCCAAGTGCGCCGCACGACGTTGTTCTTGTGCTCGATGCGACGACGGGTCAGAACGCCCTGCAACAAGTCGAGGTCTTCCGGGATCGCGCCGGTGTGACAGGATTGGTCATGACGAAACTCGATGGAACCGCGCGAGGCGGCATTCTCGTTGCAATCGCAGCCAAGTTCGGGTTGCCCGTCCACGCAATCGGAATCGGTGAAGGCGCCGACGATTTGCAGCCTTTTTCCGCTGCAGAGTTCGCTCACGCCATTGCCGGAATTTAATGACCGGAGGAAACGGACCGCCACATGACGCAAGACGTAAACCTTCGCAATGCCTCAGCGATGCCCGCAAAAAAGAGCTGGTTTCCGTTCAACGCTGAGCAGACGATCAATATCTTAAGCGAATTCGGGCCGCTGGTGACGATGTTCATCGTCAACGCCGCTCTCGGAATTGAGGCGGGAACGTGGGGTTTGATCATTACGACGCTGATGGCGATCGGCGTGATGTTCTACATGTTCCACCGGCCGCCGATCTTTCCGTTGATCGCGTCGAGCGTGACGGTTGCGTTCGGAGCGCTGACGCTGATTACCGGCGATCCGATGTGGGTCCAGATCAAGGTCACCATATTCAACGCGTTGTTCGCCGTGTTCCTGATCGGCGGTCTGGCCGTTAAGCACAATTTCTTTCAGTATGTCTTCGAGAAGACGTTTCGCTACACGGACGAAGGCTGGAACAAGTTCACGTGGAGTTTTGCGCTTTTCTTCATTCTGACGGCGGTCGCAAATGAATACGTCCGCAGGGTCTATGTCGAAGACCATCTCTATGACATCCTCGGTCATGAGATGACGGGTGTGAACGTCTGGATCCTGTTCAAGGTCGCGATCGTTCTGCCCGTGTCGGGTGTTTACGCTTGGGTGCTGACGCGGCTGATGCAGAAGTATCGGTTGCCCGACCCGGCTCACGAGTAAGGGCTGAGAGATGTCGGAGCAAAACAAGCTGTCGGACGCGAGCGAAGGGCCGCAGCTCGATCGCAAGCAAATCATCAAGCTCTTCGTAGAACTCGGGCCGCTGCTCGTCTTTTTCATCACCAACAGCCACTATGGCATTTTCGCGGGTACCGGCGCTTTCATGGCGGCGACGGTTGTCTCGCTGGCGGCTTCTCATGCGTTGCTCGGACGCATCGCGACCATGCCGCTCGTCACTGGCGTGTTCGTTCTCGTCTTCGGCGGATTGACGCTTTATCTGCAAGACGACCACTTCATCAAAATGAAGCCGACGATCGTGAACGGGCTATTCGCCGCCATTCTCTTTGGTGGACTGATGTTCGACCGGCTGTTCCTCAAGACGGTATTCGGCGACGTCATGCGCCTCACGGAAGAAGGGTGGCGCGTTTTGACGGTTCGATGGGCCGTTTTCTTCGTGCTCCTCGCTGTTCTCAACGAAATCGTATGGCGTATTTTCTCGACCGACACATGGGTCGCGTTCAAGGTGTTCGGCATCATGCCGCTCACGTTCGTTTTTGCCTTGGCGCAGATCGGCGTATTGAAAAAATATGAAGCCGCGGCATCCAGCAGCGCACCAACCTCGTCGTGAGGCAAAATGAAGAGACGCGGTGGACGTCCAGCATCTCGAGACGGATTTCATCCCAAGATTTTTCTGAATTACTGAACGGCGTTGGTCTTTTTGCTGGACGCGCCGCTTAGCGTCGTGTTTCTTGGCAGGAACCAGCGGGGCTAACCGGGTGGTTTTGCTTGTTTATCCGGGGTCAAGGCCTTGGCCAAACTGGCAAAATCCAGAGGCAGGGAATGGCACGAGAATCTGCAAACAACAGACTGGAACGCTCACCTTTGCATCTGCTGCATCGGGCCGGGCAATGCGCATCGGAAATCTTTCAGGTCGAACTCGGAAGCGACGAGCTGACGCCGCGCCAGTACGCCATCCTGCTCACGGTCGCTCAGAATGAGGGGCTCAGCCAGACGCAGCTCGTCGAACTCACCGGTATCGATCGGTCGACGCTCGCCGACGTCGTGCGCCGGATGTTGAAAAAAGGGCTGCTGCAGCGTCGCCGAACGCGTGATGACGCGAGGGCCTATGCCGTCAAGCTGACGGACGAGGGCGCGCGCGTGCTGAAGACGCACGATCCAATGGCGCGCCGGGTGGACGAGCGCATTCTTTCAAGCCTTCCGGCACAACAACGCGATCGTTTCCTGCAGGATCTCAGCGCTATCGTCGAAACGCTCAATCGCATCAGGGAAAAGAATAACGCCGGCAAGTAATCGCCGGCGCTCACGGATTTCCACGCGATGCGAAAGGCTCAGGCTGCCTTCTGCGGCAGCAGGCGCTGGTTCACGATCGTTTCGGCGATCTGGACCGCATTGAGCGCGGCGCCCTTCAGCAGATTGTCCGAGACAATCCATAGCGACAGGCCGTTTTCAACGGTTGCGTCCTCGCGGATGCGCGAGACGAACGTCGAATATTCACCCGCTGCTTCGACGGGCGTGATGTAGCCGCCCGGCTCGCGCTTATCGATTACCAGGATACCGGGAGAGGCTCGCAAAATCTCGCGCGCTTCTTCCGGGCTGATCGGGTTCTCGAACTCGAGGTTGACGGCTTCGGAATGGCCGACGAATACCGGCACGCGAACGCACGTTGCCGTCAGCTTGATCTTGGGGTCCAAGATCTTCTTGGTTTCCGCCAGCATCTTCCATTCCTCTTTCGTGTAGCCGTCCTCCATGAAGACGTCGATTTGAGGAATGCAGTTGAACGCGATCTGCTTCGGAAATTTCTTCGGATCGACTTCCTGGCCCGGAACGTACTTGCCCTTCGTCTGCTGCCAAAGCTCATCCATCGCGTCCTTGCCGGCGCCAGATACCGACTGATAGGTCGAGACGACGACGCGCGTGATCTTCGCCACATCGTGGAGCGGCTTCAGCGCGACGACGAGTTGAGCGGTCGAGCAGTTCGGGTTGGCGATGATGTTCTTCTTCGCGAAGCCACGGACGGCGTCGCCGTTCACTTCGGGTACGACGAGCGGCACGTCCTGGTCGTAGCGCCAGCAGGACGAGTTATCGATGACGATCGCACCTTGGGCACCGATGCGCGGGGACCACTCTTTCGAGACGCCTGAGCCGGCCGACATGAGGCAGAAGTCGACGTCGGAAAAATCGAACGTTTCCAGATCGCGGCATTTGATGACCGAATCGCCGAAGGAAACCTCGGTGCCGATCGAACGGCGGGATGCCAACGCGTAAAGCTCGCTGATCGGAAACTTCCGGTCGGCGAGCACATTCAGCATCTCGCGGCCTACGTTGCCGGTGGCGCCGACGATGGCGACCTTGTAGCCCATTTATTTATGTCCTTGAAATTCAATGGCTTCGTGCTGCGACTCAATCTGAGCGCGGCGTGAACTTTGCTGGGCGTTCACATACGCGGCTCGGGCGTCACTTTCAAGGACTGTCGAGGCTGGCGTTTTTGTGCCCTTGCATTGCCCTTTCGGGCGCGATCTTACGCTCCGCTCGGTTACAAAATTTGAAACGGTGAGGCATAAGCTCGTCGCGAAGGGGTCAATTTATTGCGTCACACGATGCTTCTCGCTTTGCGAGGGTGGGGCGAAGAACAAACGGGGGTTCGCCGTGGATCTCTCACGAAAGCTGATGGCGCTTGCCATCGGATTGCCGACGCTGTGCGTGCCGGGGCTTGCGTCGCGCTCGTCGGCCATGACCGCATGGCTCAACGATGCGGAGCTTCAGCGTTTCTCAAACGTGACGATCGACGGCCGCTATGCCGACGGGAAGCCGTTTACGGAGCACTACGGAAGCGATGGGCGGCTGAATTACGTCGAGCACGGCATGACGCTCGGCGGCCACTGGTCGATCACGCAGGGCACATTCTGCACGATTTACGATGTCGACGCGACGGGCGGGTGCTATCGCGTGATGCGCGTCGACACGAATTGCTATGAATTTTATTTTGTCTCTCGCACCGAGGAGCAGGCTCCCGGCCCGAATGACGGTAAGCCACGCTGGACGGCGCGTGGCGCGATCCAAGGACAGACAAGCGCCTGCCGCGACGAACCGAGTGTCTAGTTTGCGCTTGGCGACCGACAAGCGGGGGATGTTTCTTCATTCTTCGGTTGTCATTCCTCCGCAGCGCAGCGAAGAGCTAGGGACCCTGCAACGCGTCGCGAGGCGGATTAAGCAGCGAGTGCCCTGAGTTCGGTCTCGATGGCTTGGCCCATCTCGGACGTGCCGACCTTCGTCATGCCGGGCTGCATGATGTCGGCGGTTCTGAGGCCCTTGTCGAGAACCTTGGCGATCGCCTGATCGACCAGATCGGCTTCCTTGCCCAGATCGAATGAATAGCGCAGCGCCATGCCGAACGACGCAATCGTCGCGATCGGATTGGCGAGGTTCTGGCCCGCGATATCTGGCGCTGAACCGTGGATCGGTTCATAAAGCGCCTTTGGACGGCCCGTTTCCGGATCGGGTGCGCCAAGTGACGCCGATGGCAACATGCCGAGCGAACCGGCCGCCATCGAAGCCTCGTCGGAGAGAACGTCACCAAACAAGTTGTCCGTGACGATGACGTCGAACTGCTTCGGATTGCGGATCAATTGCATGGCGCAATTGTCCGCGAGAATGTGCTCGAGCTTCACGTCCGGGGCATAGGACTTGTGAACGGCGGTCGTGACTTCTTTCCAGAGCACGCCGGTCCGCATAACGTTGTGCTTCTCGGCGGAATGGACGAGGTTTCTCCGCTTTCTCGCGAGATCGAACGCAACTTTCGTAATCCGCTCGATTTCATGCGTCGTGTAGACTTGCGTATCGACGGCGCGCTTCTCACCATTTTCCAGCGTCACGATTTCCTTCGGCTCGCCGAAATAGACGCCGCCGGTCAGCTCACGCACGATCATAATGTCGAGGCCTTCGACGAGCTCGCGCTTCAGGCTCGACGCGTCGGCGAGTGCCGGATAGCAGATGGCGGGACGCAGGTTGGCGAAGAGGCCGAGATCCTTCCGCAGACGGAGGAGCCCGGCTTCCGGGCGGTGCTGGTAAGGCACGTTTGCCCACTTCGGACCACCAACGGCGCCGAAGAGAACAGCGTCCGCCTTCTTCGCCTTCGCCATGGCTTCTTCGGTGATGGCGACGCCGTGCGCGTCATAGGCCGACCCGCCGACGAGATCGCGCTCGATGTCGAAGTGGATGGCATTGCTCTTGGCGTTGAAGAAGGCGATGAGCCGCTCCACCTCCGCGATCGTTTCGACGCCAATGCCGTCGCCTGGCAGGAGGAGGAGGGTGTGCGTCGTCATCTGTTAACGATCCTTGGCCAGCTCGATAGAGAAATCCGTCGGGGGGAGTGCTAGCGTTTGGACCGCCGCCGGGCAAGCGCTCCGGTCGCAGAAATGGCACTTTGGCGCAGAGGCTTCCTATGCAACCCCAATGGCGCTGGCCACCGTTTCCGGTTTTGGGGGCTATCTTGGGCTCGCTCTGCGCCGAGCCCGGAGTGGCGGCCGGCCGGCCTGAGCTTTCGCTTCCGCTTGCGTGTCAGCCCCATAAGACGTGTTTCATCCAGACCTATGTCGACGTCGATCCGGGCAAGGGCGTCAAAGACTATCGCTGTGGGACGGCCACCTACGACCAGCACAGCGGCGTCGACTTTCGTTTGCTCTCGGCAGCCGCGGCGACGAAAACGCCGGTTCCCGTCCTTGCATCCACCGACGGTACAGTGACGGCCGTCAGAGATGGCGTCGCAGACGTCTTTTTCACTAAGGCCAATGCCAAGCGTGTCGCGGGGCGCGAATGCGGGAATGGCGTCATCATCTCGCACGATGGCGCTTGGGAAACGCAGTACT
>CAYYDL010000375.1:0-4256 GCA_964470545.1 uncultured Hyphomicrobium sp.
AATAACCGTAACCTCAAGACCTTCGAGGTGAAGCTCGAGACGACCGAAGAGCTTGCGCCGCAAGTGCCGACCGATCGTATCGTCGTTGGCGAAAGTGGCATCTTCACACCTGCCGATCTCGCGCGCCTCTCGAAAGTCGGCGTCAACACCTTCCTCGTCGGCGAAAGCCTGATGCGCCAAGCCGACGTTACGGGGGCAACGAAAGCGTTACTCGAAACGTCGCCCGCACCATGAGCAAGCTTTCGCACATCGACGACAAGGGCGAGGCTCGAATGGTCGACGTCTCGAACAAGTCGATCACGGCGCGCCGCGCTGTCGCCGAGGGTTTCGTCTCAATGCGGCCAGCGACGCTGGCGATTGTCGAAACGGGACAGGCCAGCAAGGGCGACGTTCTCGGCGCAGCCCGCATCGCGGGGATCATGGCAGCCAAACGGACGCATGAACTGATCCCGCTCTGCCATCCCCTCGCCATCACCAAGGCGACGGTCGATTTCGAACTCTCGCAATCGCCGCCTGGCGTTCGGGTGACAGCCGAAATCAAGGTTTCCAGCCAGACCGGCGTCGAGATGGAAGCCTTGACTGCCGTCTCAGTCGCCTGCCTGACACTTTACGACATGCTCAAGGCCGCCGACAAATCGATGATCATCGAAGGCGTGCGGCTCATCGAGAAGGACGGCGGAAAATCGGGCGTCTACCGTGCACCCGAACGTTCCGCACGCGGTTGACACCATGGCGCTGCTGCCGGTCGCCGACGCACTAAAGCGCATTTTGGACAGAGCCTCGACGCTCGAAACCGAATCCGTCGATCTGCTTCACGCCCGCGGCCGCACGCTCACCAGTCCGGTAATTTCGAAACTCGACAACCCTCCCTTCGATGCGTCCGCAATGGACGGCTACGCGGTGCGCGCGGAGGATGTGGCAGAGGTTCCCGCTGAGCTGGCTGTGATCGGCGAAGCCGGCGCCGGCCGCCCGTTCGCCGGCACGCTCGCCAGGGGCGAAGCCGTTCGCATCTTCACCGGCGGAGCAATCCCGAACGGTGCCGATGCTGTCGTCATCCAGGAAAACGTATCCGTTTCGGGCGCCACTGTCACAGTGCAAGAAACAGCCAAACACGGCGCAAACATCCGGCCTAAGGGACAGGATTTCACAAACGGCGAAAGACTCATCGATCCGGGCCACCTGCTCACTGCTCGAGACGTTCTGATCGCCGCTTCGTGCGGGCACGGGACGCTTCCGGTCGCGCGCAAACCTGTCGTCGCGATCCTTTCAACGGGCGATGAACTCGTGACTCCAGGGAGTGCGCTTGGTCCGGGGCAGATCTCAGGCTCGAACGCGTATGGCTTGGCTGCAGTTGTCGAAGCCGCGGGTGGCGAAGCGCGCTTCCTCGGCATCGCGCGGGATTCCCTCGCGTCCCTCGAAGAATGCATCAGTGCCGCTGAAGGCGCCGACATTCTGGTGACGAGCGGCGGCGCGTCCGTTGGCGATCATGATCTCGTCCGCCCGGCACTCGAAAGCGCGGGCGCCAAACTCGATTTCTACAAAATCGCCATGCGGCCCGGAAAGCCACTGTTCTTTGGCACGCGCCTGTCAAACGGCGAAGTGCAGTATTGCCTTGGATTGCCGGGAAACCCCGTTTCGGCGTTGATATGCGCGCGTGTTTTTCTCGTTCCGCTTATCGGCCGCCTGCTCGGACGCGAAACGCCATTTGAATCGCTTGAAGCTGCATTAGCCGAAGCAGTCCCCGCGAATGGTCCGCGCGAGCACTACATGCGCGGACTTCTCGATAGGAATACTGCGGCACCTCAGGTAACGGCGTTCAAGAACCAAGACAGCGGGCTGATCAAATCGCTCCAGCGCGCCAATTGCCTTGTCGTTATTCCGGCGAATGCACCGGCACAAGCCGCCGGATCGGTCGTCAAAGTCCTCCGGTTGGATATCTGATCGCAGCTATTGCATTCCAGCAATGCCGGATCGAACTGGACTTCTGCGCGGAACTCACATTGGATTTGCGTACGTCGCATCCGTAACATTTTGCCAGCGCCAGCTTTTTTGCGCGATATTTGTGCAAATCCCCGCGTTTAATTTTGGGAACATTCAATGGCTGCGTGACGTTTTTTGAACGATTAGCGTTGAGGGCGTAGATAATGCTCATTCATATCGGGTACGACATTAGCATCGAAGTTTCCGCACCCACGCCGTTGTTGCTGCTTCTCGACGTCCACGCGAGCCGTCGCCGCGATATCATTTATGAGGACGCGCTGAATATTCCCGACGTTGCCATCGAACGGGGGCTCGACCTTTACGGCAACCGCACTCAACGCCTTGTTGCACCAACGGGTCCGCTCAAGCTCAGCTATCGTGCCGTCGTTCGCGATTCAGGAGAGCTGGAGGACACCCCGCTCAACGCCCGCGAAATTCCGGTCGCCGACCTGCCCAATTATGCCCTGCACTTTCTGAGCGGCAGCCGCTATTGCGAAACCGACGCGCTGACCCCGATCGCGTGGCAGCTGTTCGGGAACGTCGAGCCGGGATATGCGCGCGTCAAAGCGATTTGTGATTTCGTCCACAATCACATCAAGTTCGACTATCAGGCGGCACGTTCGACACGCTCGGCGTCCGAAGCTTATAACGAAGGCACCGGCGTCTGCCGCGATTTCGCGCATCTCGCGATAGCCTTCTGCCGCTGCCTCAATATTCCGGCCGCGTACGTCAACGGCTATCTCGGAGACATCGGTGTGCCACCGGATCCCGCTCCGATGGATTTCAGCGCTTGGTTCGAAGCCTATATCGACCATCGCTGGGTGACGTTCGACGCACGCCACAACGTGCCGCGAACCGGCCGTATCGTCATTGCGCGCGGACGCGACGCCGCCGACGTCGCGATGGTCACATCGTTCGGCCAGCACACACTGACCGAGTTCAAGGTGATCTGTGAGGAAGTGGCTCCGCAACGCGCAGAGGCACTCTCGACGCGCGCCGCCTAAACGAGCCTGGGCCGGCGCGCTCCGAGGGAGAGTGCCGGCACTACCCAAACTAATCTTTGGCGCGTTCGACGTAAGAGCCATCTGCCGTCATTACGACAACGCGCGTGCCTGCGCCGATGTGCGGAGGCACCATCACGCGTGCCCCGTTCGAAAGCTTCGCGGGCTTGTAAGAAGACGAAGCTGTCTGACCCTTGACCACCGGATCGGCTTCCACGATCTCCAGCGTCACGCGCTGCGGCAGCTCGATTGAAATCGGGTTGCCTTCATGCAGCGCGACAAGACACGTCATGCCCTCCTGCAGCCATTGACCCTGATCGCCGACAACGTCCTTCGGGATGGTGATCTGGTCGAACGTCTCAGGCTGCATGAAATTGTAGCCCATGTCGTCTTCATAAAGGAAATTGAAGTCTTTCTCGTCGAGGTAGGCCCGCTCGACCTGATCGGTGGTGCGATAGCGCTCCGTCACCTTCACACCGTCCGCAATCCGCCGCATTTCGAGATGCGTCACGGGCGTGCCCTTGCCGGGATGAATATTTTCGGCATGCATCACAACGGCCAGCTTGCCATCGAGATCGAGCACGTTGCCTTTGCGGACCGAGCTTGCAATAACCTTCACCACGGGTACGTCTCCGTTCTAAATCCAAACGCTGCGGCCGCCTCAGGGGCGGCCGGCCGGCGGAAGCCTTCAGGGAATCTGTCGCGTCTCATACCCGCTTAGTCTCCTGCCGCCAAGTGCGGCAACCCTGTCCCGAACGCCCAAATTACAAGCATGTCGCAGCTTTCTCCCTGGTGGAGCCCCGAACGCCACGCCGACCGACGCCCGGTTCTCGTCGGGCGCAGCCGCATCCAGGCAGCCATAAGGAACTGGTTCCTGTCCGAAGGCTTCACCGAGGTCGAGCCGGGCCTGCTTCAGGTCTCGCCAGGCAACGAGACGCATCTTCATGCCTTCCGCACCGAATGGATCGGCACCGATCTTTCCCGACACGACGTTTATCTGAATACCTCACCCGAATTCGTCATGAAGAAACTGCTGGCCGCGGGCGAGACAAAAATCTTCGCGTTCGCGCCAGTGTTTCGCAATCGCGAACGGGGCGAACTTCACAGCCCCGAATTCACGATGCTCGAGTGGTACCGTGCGAACGAACCATAACGGACGCTTTGGGATGATTGTGCGCGCATTCTGCAGATCGCCAGCGCTGCGACGGGGCTCTCCACATGGAGCTTCCGTGGCAAGACTTGTAATCCGCTCTCGCCCTCCGAGGCGCTTACGTT
>CAYYDL010000376.1:0-2579 GCA_964470545.1 uncultured Hyphomicrobium sp.
TTGCTGCGGGAGCTCGTCGCGCTTCCGAGCGACGCCCTGCGCCCTGCGTTCACCGGCGGCGACCTGTCCCTGCAGGCCTGCGCCGACGACCCACAGGTCGCCTACCATGCCGTCCGGGATCTCGCCCGAATCGCCAAGGACACCGGGACCGCCTCGACCCGCTGGGCCGTCTTGGGGTTCGGCCGCGCCTCAGCCGGGAAGGGACAAAGCACGCCCCGCAACCTTCTCGGCTTCAAGGACGGTACCCGCAACATCAAGGACGATAGCGACTTCGATAAATTCGTGTGGGTGAAGGACGGACCGTCCTGGACGCACCGCGGCACCTATCAGGTCGTCCGCAAGATCAAGATGGATATTGAAAACTGGGATACCGACCGCGTCAGCGACCAGAACAACGTGTTCGGCCGGCATAAGGTCTCAGGGGCGCCCCTGACCGGAAAGAAGGAGTTCGATCCCCCGGATTTCGCCCAAAAAGGCGATGACGGAAAACCGATCATTCCCGAAAATGCGCATATCCGCTTGGCGGCGCACGAGAACAACGAAGGGCTTAGGATCCTTCGCCGCTCCTATAACTATACCGAAGGCATCAACGAGGTCGGGTTGCTCGACGCCGGTCTGCTCTTCATCGCCTATCAGAACGACCCGGCGTACTTCGAAGCCTTGCAAGCCAAGCTCGGCGCCTCCGATGCGCTCAACGAATATATCTCCCACATCGGCTCAGCGATTTTCTTCGTTCCGCCGGCAGCGGCTGAAGGTTCGTATATCGCCGAGCGTCTTTTCGTCTGAAAGCCGAGACGCCTCGTCAACGTCTGGCGCCGCCGTTTCGAACGAACGAGACGGTGGCGCCAATACGTTGGATTGCCGGAATGTTACCGCATCGACAGGCCGGACTACATTTCGCCGCGCAGGCCGGGTGTACCCCCCTCGCCCAGCCCATCGATGCAATAGCCTTTCATCGCACTCGCTCCTGATACAGCCGCCTATTCCGCAGCGACCTGGCCGTGCGCTGTTCTGAATTCAGCGAATTGCATCGCAAGGTGCCAGTCGTCCGGGCTGTAATCGGGATGAATGACGTCGTTCTTGACCGACATGACTTCGGCCATTTATCGCTCCTATGGTTGCGACAGACGCCGCAAGCCGAGCCTCAGTGAATCCAGCCCATATAGAGCCACCCGGGATAAAGCAGCACGCCGAACGTGATTGGGGTCGCAAAGAACATGATCGCCCCGTATTTGAAGATATCGATCGGCTTCCAGAGGCCATACGCAGCGCCGCAGACAAGAGCGGCATTCTGGTATACGAAGAAAAATTGGCCGGTAATCGTCATATAGGTGACGAAGCTCGTCAGGATGCGGGACACGCCCAGCGTATTGGCATAGTCCGCCAGCGACGGGACGGCCAACGCGGTCGATGTCGCAACGCTGCCGAGAGGAATGTGCAGTATTTCGACGAGCGCGGAGATGATCGCTAGGGACAGCATCGGGCTGTGGGGCATCTCTTTCGGCAGGATGTGGCCCCAGATCCATCCCGCAAAGCCCGTCGATCCTAGCGAGCCTATCGCCAGGATGCCCATGAGCATGAACACCGAGTTCCAGTCGGTCTTCTGCACGAAGTCCTTGAAATTGATGACGCCAATTCCCGGGCTCAGCATGAGCGCTGCCACCAGAACCGCGATGAACCCCGTTGGAATGTGAGTGAGCGGGCTCGTCGACCACAGCACGATCGCGATGAGAAGCCAGGCGATCGTCAGCTTTTCCTTCGACGATATCGGGCCGAGCTTCTTCGCTTCATCCTGCTCCGCCTTGACGTTTAGGTGTTCGCCTTTTCTGGGTGGAAACAGGACATATACCGCGGCGAAACATACCAGTGTGTAGACCAAAGCCGGCACGAAGAACCATTCGAACCAGGTCGCGTAATTGACGGTGAACCCGCCCAATGGGGCAACAAGCGGATTGATGACGAAGCCCGTGTAAATCAGTGTCCCGGTCACGTTGGCGAGCACGTTGATCATCAACGCCAGATGCCGGACGTAAGGGTCGTCCTTCGGCATGGACGACATGGCTGCGACGGTCGTCAGCAGCGGAAAGAGCAAGACGAGCTTCGGAAACGAAGCATTCATGCCCAGGATCGAGAACAGCACGCTGACGCCGAGCAGTCCCAGGTCCAGCAGCAGCAGGCTACGGATAGAGAAGACGTAGACCGTGATTCTCTTGCCGAGCCCGCTCAGATCGACGACGGCGCCGAAGATAAAGCAGACAAGGATGAACCACATCGTGTCTGCGGACCAGAAGGCCAGAAAATGCGCCGGCGTTACGTCGGCACCCATGAAGCAGACGACGATGCCGATCATCAGTAACGACGACGCGCCCGTCGGCATCGCGTTGGTGATCCATAAGATCACGATGAACAAGACGACGGCCAAAGCGTGCTGACCGGAGAGCGACAAGCCCGGGAGGCCGGGCATGAACCAAACGATCAGCCCAAGAACGGCGGCTTACCCGAACCAACTCGCATTGCTGTCAATCGGCCAACGAAAGTGACGAACCGTTTCGGGTTTAGCTGCGGCAGGAATGTCGGTT
>CAYYDL010000377.1:0-3509 GCA_964470545.1 uncultured Hyphomicrobium sp.
TCATGAGTATTGCTAAGCAAACGGCCCACGGAGGCAAGTTATGAGCGAGAAACTCGAGGATATCGCCCGCGCGCTCGTCGCGCCGGGCAAAGGCATTTTGGCTGCCGACGAAAGCACGAGCACGATCAAGAAGCGCTTCGACACCATCAATCTCTCCTCGACCGAGGACAGCCGCCGAGATTATCGCGAAATGCTGTTTCGCGCGACCGAGGGCATGAAGAACTACGTTTCCGGCGTCATTCTTTATGACGAAACGATCCGCCAGAAAGCGAAGGACGGCACCCCGCTCGTCGACATCATGAAGGCCTCAGGCTCGATCCCCGGCATCAAGGTCGACCTCGGCGCGAAGCCGCTTCCTGGCCCGACATCGAAGATCGAAACGATCACCGAAGGCCTCGACGGCCTGCGCGAACGCTTCGCCGAATACTACAAGCTCGGCGCGCGCTTCGCGAAATGGCGCGCCGTCATCACCATCGCCGACGGCCTGCCGTCATGGAATTGCATCAAGGCGAATGCGCATGGGCTTGCGCGCTACGCGGCACTTGCCCAGGAAGCCAACATCGTACCGATCGTCGAACCGGAGGTGCTGATGGATGGCCCCCACTCCGGCCACGATATCGACGAGTGCTATCGCGTCACCGAATGGACGCTGCGCACCGTATTCCGCGAGCTTTACGATGCGCGCGTCAATCTCGAAGGCATCGTCCTGAAGCCCAACATGATCATCTCAGGCCAAAAATGTGCGAAACAGGCGAGCCCCGCCGAAGTCGCCGAAAAGACGATTAAGTGCCTGAAGGCGACGGTCCCTGCGGCCGTTCCGGGGATCGCGTTCCTTTCGGGCGGTCAGTCCGACGAAGTGGCGACCGAGCATCTCTCGCTGATGAACGCGTCGGGTCCGCTGCCATGGCCACTGACCTTCTCTTATGGCCGCGCACTGCAGGCCGCCGCTATTCAAGCCTGGGGCGGCAAACCGGAGAACGTCGCCGCCGGTCAACGTGCCTTCACCCACCGCGCGAAAATGAACAGCCTTGCCGCGCTTGGAAAGTGGAGCCAGACGCTCGAAAAAGCGGCCTGAAGTCCAACGCGAGAAGCGAAAATAAAAAGAAGGGCGGATCGCGTGATCCGCCCTTCTTTTTTCGACCTCGCTTTTCGAGGTTAGTTCAGGAAAATATTCGAAAGCGCATCCTGGATGGCGTTCCCGGTCGATCCTGACTTCTTCGCCGAAGCGCTATTCTTGTTGCTCCGGCTGGTTTTCCGTGACGGCGGCGCATCCTGCAGATCATCCGATCCCGCGTCGTTGAAATACGCGTCGTTCGATGCGCTCGGTCCACCGCCCGGCTCGGCGGCTTCCGTCGGATCGATTGCCTCCTGCGCCACGAAGCGCACCGGGTGCCCACGCAGCGCCGACATCACCCGATCGTCGATCCCATAGATATCCGGATACGTATTGAGCTGCCCATCATCCGCTACCCTCGCGGTGAAGTAGACGAGATAAACCGGAACCTCCTTCGAAAGCGTAACGCTGGCTCCTGAATCCCAGAGTTGCCCAACCTTATCCTGCGAGTATCCCTTATCTTCCGCCAGAATGACCTCAGCTGTGCGACGCGGCTCCTCGACGCGCATGCAGCCGTGGCTCAGCGCCCGGAACGACTGTCCAAAGAGCCCACGTTCCGGCGTGTCATGCATGTAGACATCATGCTTGTTCGGGAAGCGGAACTTGACGAGGCCGAGCGGATTGTCCGGTCCCGGCGGCTGGATAAAGCTATATTGCCGGAGGTCGGCCGTATTCCAGTTGACGGAATCCGGGTCGATCTGATGGCCGTTGTAGTAGACCTGGAGTTTGTAAGCCTGGATCACGTCGGCACCGCCGTTGCCGCCAGCGTTCCCGAACAACTGATCGAAGAAGCCGAAGCCGCTGCTCGATGCACGGCGAAGACGCGGCGCCAGCTCTTTGGCCTTGATGCCGTCGGGCATGCCCCAGCTCGGATGGAAAATCACGTATTGCATCTTCGCGGCCAGCAAAGGCGTCGGCCACGCAGCCTGCCCGACGATGATCTTCTGCTTTAGCTCAATGCGATTGTCTTTCCAGATCTCGCTGGTGAACTCCGGGATGTTGTTCATCACGTAGAACGGCCCGAGATTGGCAGGCAGCCAGCGCCAGCGCTCCATATTGTCGATCAGGCGATCGATATAACGCGACGAGTCCACCTTCTTGGGCTGACCCGCCTTGTTCAAGACGGCCCTCACCCGATTGCTCAAAACGCCATTGGCCTTGAGACCATTGTCGCGCTGAATGTCACGCACGGCTGCCACGAGCTGATCGTCGTAGACGCGGTCGTCGGCCGGATCATCTGCCGGAATTTTCAAGCGCTGGCGGAGAAGGGAAACCTGATCGTCCTTGACGCCACGCTTCAAAAGCCTGCCATTGGGCAGCTTCACGAGAAGAGCAGGATCGACCTGTTCCTCATCTCCCTGCTGACCGCCACGGGCCTTCAGCAAAGCCTGGCGAAGTCGCTCGAAACCGATGTGCTTCGGATTGAGCCCGCGCAGGAACGCGCCGGGCGCCGAAGCGCTCGCCAGTTCCCGCATGACGGACTTTGCATCTTTGACCGGCGGCTTCAGATCGAGAATGTTACTCAATGAAACCGGATCGAGACGGCCACCGCGGGCGAAGCGTGCGTATTTCAAAGCCGACAGCGTCAGCTGAGCTTCCGCAGAACCTTCGGCCGACGCGCCACTTCCAACCGGCGGAATGACGAAATCAGACGACTCGAGTCCCCAGTCGTCGGCGGTCCTCAGTGTCTCGATGACCTCTTTGGCCTTGTGCGTGAAGGCTCCGTCCTTCACCCAAAGTGGCTCGTTATGCGACTCGTAATAGTCGCGCGCGGCAGCAACATCCTCCGAGGTATTGCTCCGCCCGGTGAGCGATTTATCCGAAAGCTTTGCGCGCGCTGCCTCGACGATTGGACTGACGGGCGGGGGCTGCGGAGCAGCGACCGCAGGCGTCGTTTCCGCCGGCTTCGGCTGTTGCGCGGTGTCCTGTGCCGGCGGCGGTGACGATGCATCCGCCGGCTTCGCGTCAGGTGGAGCAACGACAGCTGTAGATGTCGAGGGCGTATCGGCGGGTTTCGAATCTGCTGCGGGCGCTGGCTGAGGTTGCGTTGCAGGCGCGACTGCAGCGGTCGAAGCCGGCGCGCTTGCCTTTGGCGGAACCGCTGCGGCGTCGGGAAGGACCGTCTTCGGCGGATCGGAAGGTTTTGGAATTGCAGCCGTCGTCGCCGGCGCTGTCATCGGCCGATCGGCTGATGGCGCATTGGACGGCGCGAAATACGTCGTCGTTCCGCTCGGTGACTCTTCCGTGGTCGGCTCGGCCATTGCAACCGGAACATTCCCAGCCCAAAAGACCCCCAACACGCTGATGCCGACAAGGCGAAGCGCAGATTGTTTGATCATTCCCCGTTTGGCTCCGATAGGCGAGAGGCGCGGCATGCCGACTTTGCCGACGATAC
>CAYYDL010000378.1:0-1667 GCA_964470545.1 uncultured Hyphomicrobium sp.
GATGAGCTTTGTCAAAGCGGGCGCCGCAGCTGGAATGCAATTGAAGGGCGATAAAGTTGATCTATGGAGGGGATAAGAAGCGTTGCACGCCCAAAACAGGCCCCTATATAACCGTCGGTCACACAATTGAAATCCTGGGGACCGGTGCCTCTGACCTCTCGAAGGGGAGGCACGTTGGATGCCAAACAGGGTCCACCCGGTCTGCCGCAACTGAGAAGGATTGATGCGAATGGCAAAAGTAATCGGTATTGACCTCGGCACGACCAACTCGTGCGTCGCCGTCATGGACGGCGGTAAACCGAAAGTCCTCGAGAACTCCGAGGGCGCCAATACCACCCCATCCATTGTTGCATTTACCGCCGACGACGAACGCCTCGTCGGTTTGCCGGCCAAGCGCCAGGCGGTTACCAATCCCGAGCGTACCTTCTTCGCAGTGAAGCGCCTGATCGGCCGCCGCTACGACGATCCCGAGGTCACGAAAGACCAGAAACTCGTCCCGTACAAGATCGTAAAAGGCACCAACGGCGATGCCTGGGTCGAAAGCCACGGCAAGCAGTATTCCCCGCAGCAGATCTCCGCTTTCATTCTGCAGAAGATGAAAGAGACCGCCGAAGCCAAGCTCGGCGAGAAGGTCACGCAGGCGGTCATCACCGTTCCCGCTTACTTCAACGACGCCCAGCGCCAGGCGACGAAGGACGCCGGCAAGATCGCGGGCCTTGAAGTCCTCCGCATCATCAATGAGCCGACGGCAGCCGCCCTCGCCTACGGCCTCGACAAGAAGAAGGAAGCTAAGACGATCGCGGTCTACGACCTCGGCGGCGGCACCTTCGACGTTTCGATCCTCGAAATCGGCGACGGCGTCTTCGAGGTGAAGTCGACGAATGGCGACACGCATCTTGGCGGCGAAGATTTCGACATGGTCCTCGTCAGCTACCTCGCCGATGAGTTCAAGAAAGAGCAGGGCATCGATCTTCGCTCCGACAAGCTCGCCCTTCAGCGTCTGAAGGAAGCGGCTGAAAAGGCCAAGATCGAACTGTCGAGCGCGCCCCAGACCGAAATCAACCTGCCGTTCATCACGGCTGATGCGACGGGCCCGAAGCATCTGACGATGAAGCTGACGCGTGCGAAGCTTGAAAGCCTCGTCGATGGCCTGATCAACCGCACCAAGGCGCCTTGCGAGAAGGCTCTGAAGGACGCCGGCCTCAAGGCGGCGGAAGTCGACGAAGTCGTTCTCGTCGGCGGCATGACGCGCATGCCGAAGGTTCAGGAAGTCGTCAAGCAGCTCTTCGGCAAGGAACCGCACAAGGGCGTCAACCCGGATGAAGTCGTCGCCATCGGCGCCGCGATTCAGGGCGGCGTTCTGCAGGGCGAGGTCAAGGATGTCCTGCTGCTCGACGTGACGCCGCTGTCGCTCGGCATCGAGACTTTGGGCGGCGTCTTCACGCGTCTGATCGATCGCAACACGACGATCCCGACGAAGAAGAGCCAGACCTTCTCGACCGCAGAAGACAGCCAGAACGCCGTGACGATCCGCGTGTTCCAGGGTGAACGCGAGATGGCTGCCGACAACAAGATGCTCGGCCAGTTCGACCTTCTCGGCATCCCGCCTGCACCGCGGGGCGTACCGCAGATCGAAGTGACGTTCGACATCGACGCCAACGGCATCG
>CAYYDL010000379.1:0-5928 GCA_964470545.1 uncultured Hyphomicrobium sp.
CGTCGTTTCGAACGGCACGGCGATTCTAGGGCTTGGCAATCTCGGTGCGCTTGCGGCGAAGCCGGTGATGGAGGGGAAAGCCGCACTCTTCAAGCGCTTCGCCGATCTCGATTCCATCGATTTGCTCGTCGATACGCCCGACCCCGACGCTTTCATCAATGCCGTGCGTTATCTCGGGCCGTCGTTCGGCGGCATCAATCTCGAAGATATCAAGTCGCCCGATTGCTTTGTCATCGAGGAAACGCTCAAGGAACTGCTCGACATACCCGTCTTTCATGACGATCAGCACGGCACGGCGATCGTCGTTGCAGCAGGCGTCCTCAACGGATTGCGCGTGGTCGAGAAGGACATCGCTGATGTGAAGCTTGTCTGTTCCGGCGCAGGAGCGGCGGCGCTCGCCTGTCTCAATTTGCTGGTGAAGATCGGCGTCAAGCGCGAGAATATCTACGTCTGCGATATCAAAGGTCTCGTATATGAGGGCCGCAAGGAGCTGATGGATCCTTGGAAGGCGCCCTACGCGCAGAAGACGAATGCAAGGACCTTGGCGGACGTCATCGGCGGCGCCGACATTTTTCTCGGTCTTTCCGCTGCCGGGGTCTTATCGCAGGAGCTGGTGGCGCAGATGGCGCCGAAGCCGCTCATTTTTGCGATGGCCAATCCCGATCCCGAAATTACGCCGGAAGAGGTGAAGGCCGTGCGCAACGATGCCGTCATGGCGACGGGGCGCTCGGACTATCCGAACCAGATCAACAATGTGCTGTGCTTCCCCTTTATTTTCCGGGGTGCGCTCGACGTCCATGCCACGACGATCAACGATGCAATGAAGATCGCGGCAGCAGAGGCGATCGCGGAACTGGCCCGCGCCGAGGTGCCCGATCAGGTCGCCGCAGCTTTTCTCGGGGAACGACCGACGTTCGGGCCCGGCTACATCATCCCGGCGCCGTTCGATCCGCGTCTTCTCGCGCATGTGTCGGCTGCGGTTGCAAAAGCGGCCATGGATTCGGGCGTTGCCCGAAATCCGATCGTGGACATGGAAGGCTACGTCGCACGTCTCAACGCGCGGCTCGACCCCGTTGCCGGATGGCTGCAATCGACGTTCGATTCCGTCCGCAATGATCCTAAACGGGTCGTCTTCGCCGAGGGTGAGGAACCTGCCGTCATCCGTGCGGCCAACATGTTTTTCCAACAGGGCTTCGGTCAGCCGATTCTCATCGGCCGCAGAAAAATCGTTGCCGATCATTTCCGCGAACTTGGCATTCCGCTTCGCCCGGAATTCGAATTGGTCGATACCAGCGAGTCGCCATTTCTTCCTGAATTCGCAGATTTTCTTTATGCGCGCTTGCAGCGGCGCGGCTATCTGAAGCGTGATTGCGAACGGCTCGCCACCAACGAGCGAAATGTCTTCGGTGCCTTGATGGTGGCGCACGGTCATGCCGATGCGCTGGTTTCGGGCGTTACGCGCAATTGGACAAGCGTCTATTCCGATGTGCACCGCGTTCTCGATGAGAAGCCCGGGCGCCACGTCATCGGCGTGTCGCTTGTTCTCAGTCACGGCCGCGCCGTTCTCGTCGCCGATACCAGCATTCACGATATTCCCAACGGCGAGCAACTTGCAAATATCGCGGTCGAGGCTGCACGGGCGGCGCGCGCCTTTGGTATTGAACCGCGCGTGGCGCTGCTCGCCTATTCCACGTTCGGGCAACCCAAGAGCGAGCGCACGGAGCAGGTGCGCCAGGCTGTTCGTCTCCTGGACGAGCGCGGCGTGGATTTCGAGTACGACGGCGACATGGCAGCCGACGTGGCGCTCAATCGTAACCTGATGGCGCACTATCCCTTCTGCCGGCTTTCAGATACCGCGAACGTGCTTGTCATGCCCGCATTCCATGCGGCGTCCATCTCGACAAAGATGATCAAGGAGCTTGCCGGCGCGACGCTGATCGGGCCGATCATCGTTGGACTGTCGCATCCCGTGCAGATCTGCACGTTCGGCGCGACCGACGCTGATATTGTCAATATGGCGGCGCTGGCGGCTTACGGCGCAAGCCGGGTGTGAACAGTCGACTGCGGTCAGGCGTCCACAGCGATTCGGCTCTTTGTTTCGCTTGGAGTGCCGTAGTGTTCGAAATATCGCGGATCGATGTTGGCGACCGGCATGATGACGAGAACGTCGGTCGTGCCGAATTGCCTGTCGATGACGGCGCCATCGCCGAAATAGGCGCCGAGGCGAAGGTAAGCTTTGATCAAAGGCGGCATCGCCTTCAGCGCCGCTTTCTGATCGATTTCAGACATCGGCATCAGGTTCATCGAAGTGCCGAGCCCTGGCCGTGCCCTGCAGCTCCATTCGTCGGGCGCAAGGGCTTTGTGATGCAGGTAGCTTAGCGCCATTCGATGTTCTTCGAGATCGGTGCCCTCGAAGCTGGCGCAGCCGATCATCACGTCAATGCGGTTTTCGCGGACGTACGTCCAAAGGCCATGCCAAAGCAACTCTATGGAGCGCTTGTTGCGATAGGGCGCAAGCACACATGAGCGGCCGAGTTCCATGAACCGATGCGTCGCCGACTTGCGTTTCAGCAAAGGGGCGATCTCGTATTCACTGGCGGAATAGAAACCCGGCCCCCAGTCCGCAACGTCCTGGCGGAGAATGCGATACGTGCCGATCACCTTCGGCCGCTCGGGCCATCCAGGCCGTCCCGGTTTCGTCTTGTCCATATCGATCACCAGAAGATGATCGCAGAGCGCGTCATAGGCGTCTTCGTCGCGGCGGCGGAATTGAGCGAGGCGAGTCGGGACGGCCGACATTTCTTCGAAAAAGACCTGATATCGCAGACGCTGCGCGAGTTTGATCTCCGCCCATGTGCGTGCCAGCCGGACTTCCAGATTGCCAACGCGGCCATAGATTTTTGGTTCGATATTGCGGGCGAACGGCTTCAGGTGGCGGCTTGGTGGCCGCAGAGCATGAAAGGCCGCAACGCCCGCCGGAAGTCTTCCGAGCCGGCCTGGTCTACGTTTGCTGCGGTCCGCAATTGCCTGCCACATCGGAAGGAAATCCTTACAGTGCTCCAGCCAAGGCGGCTAGCACGAATCCGTGACAGTTTTTAGATCTCATCATACCGTCAGGCAGCGGGTGGTGCCGCTCGAGTCTCTGCGATCCAACGTAGAAGCAGGCTTTGAAGATCGCGCGCATCGATGGGTTTGGCAAGGTAGTCGTCCATACCGGCCGCCAGGCAGCGGTCGCGATCCTCGGCGAAGGCGTTGGCGGTCAGTGCGATGATCGGGGGGCACACAAGGCCGGGCTCGTTGCGCTGGTCGTAAAGGGCCTTTATCGATTTCGTGGCTACCAGCCCATCGATTTCCGGCATCAGAACGTCCATCAGGACGAGATCGAACGGCGGTCGCCTGCGTTCAAGGGTTTCCCACATTGCGGTGATGGCGGATCGTCCGTCCTCGACGACCACTGCCCTGCCGCCGGCGCGCTCGATGATCTTCAAGACAAGAAGCGCATTGATGGGATTGTCCTCGGCCACGAGGACGTTGAAGCCGGCTCGTCCGCTGTGCCGGCGTCCGGGGTCGATGGTCGTGAGAACGCCGCGGCCATTGTCGCCGGACGTAACGGCAGGGGTTGGGAACGCTGATGACTCGGAGGCGGTTCGAAGTTCGAGCACTGCGGTGAAGACCGCGCCGTAGCGGGGAGGCTTACTCGTCGATGCGATAATCCCGCCGGACATTGCCTCAGCAAGTCGCTTCGAGATCGCCAGTCCGAGGCCTGTTCCTCCAGTACGGCGGCTTGCTGCGTTCGAACCTTGCTCGAATTCATTGAAAAGTTTGCGCGCCACGTCGGGGCAAATGCCGATGCCGGAATCGGCAACTTCGATGGAGATGCGCACAGTTCCTGCTGTCGGCGGCTTGTCTGCCGCCATCTCAACCCGAACGATTACGCCACCTTTGTCAGTAAATTTAATGGCGTTTGAAAGCAGGTTCAGGATGATCTGCCGTAATCGGATTTCGTCACCTCGCACCCGGTCCGGGATGGCGTCCGAGATCGTGGAGGTGAGCGACAATCTTTTTGCCGCTGCGTCGGGAGCCATCAATTGCGTTGTTTGCGCGATACAGGTTTTAAGGGAGAAAACCTCGTCGGCGAGTTCGAGCTTACCAGCTTCGATTTTTGAAAAGTCGAGAATCCCATCAACGAGACTCAGCAACGCGCGTGCCGAATCTTCCGCGACGCTTATGTAAGACCGCTGTTCCGCGTCGAGTGGCGTATCACGGAGAAGGCTCAACATGCCGATGATGCCGTTCATCGGAGTTCGGATCTCGTGACTCATGGCTGCCAGGAAGCGCGATTTTTCGCGGCTTGCGATTTCCGCCCGGTCGCGAGCCTCTTTCAGCTTCTCCTCGATCTCGCGTTCGATGGTGACATCGCGGCCGACGCTTTGAATCTCGACATCGCCCTGTGTTGATACTTCCGTTTCGTCCCAGGCGATCCAGCGTCGGCCTTTGCGCGTTGCCAGAAGCTCAATTGTTCTTTGGCCTGACGTCGTCGTGCCGACGACGATCTCGCTTCTGAGGGGCTCAGGTCGGTAGATGGTGCCTAGGATGTCACGGCTGGTTACACCAAATGCCGAGAGGAAGGACGTATTCGCAAAGGTGACATGGCCGTCGCGTGCACGCCGGACGATGAAATCACGCTGGGCGTCCAGAAATTCCCGGTAGCGAATGGCCCTATCCGAAAGGCGCCAGTCCGCGTCTTTGATTTCTTCAAGCTCTACTGCTCGATGCAGTCGGTCCCGGCGAATGATGCGCGCGGCGGTCTCTATCAACTTACGCGACAGCACAAGGTCGCACAGCACACCCGCGGTAACGAGCGCGGAGCCCGCCACCAATACGATCACGTTCGCGTTCAATGTCGTGCGCCCCGTCGCGACGGCGGCGACGAGCAACGACATGCCTGCGACCACAGCAAGCGAAGACCAAACGCGCAATATCCAAGCCGCTCGCTTTCTGTCACCGGACGACGGCACTTTGTCCGCGCCAATCCCGGTGGATTGCGAGTCCATTGATTTTCGCAGCAATAGCGTAGCCCCTAGATTCGGGGCGACAGTCGGCCAATGCTCTTTTACAGAATCTAAAGAGACGTGGTTAAGCGCGGCGGGTGGGAGTTCAAATATTTCGCTCGTCGGAAAACAACATCACGACGCCATCAGAGGCGCCGCAAGTCTGCGTCGGTCAGCTTTCTTGCCGCGTCTTCGATCATCAGCGGCACTCCGTTGCGGATCGGAAACGCCAGTCCCGCAGCTTTGCTCAACAATTCCCGCGTGCTCGCGTTGTAAACGAGGCGCGTCTTGGTCAAGGGGCAAACGAGAAGCTCCAACAGTTTTGGATCCACAGCGTTGGAGCCATCCGCCGGACCTTCATTGATCTCATCGTTCATCGTTGGATGCTTTCCGGCAGCTATTGCAGTGTCGTGCCGCTGTTGCCGTTCGATGCCATATCGATTTCCGCGAGCGCGACGAGGACCTCTGCCCGAGATCTGAGATCCTTCGCTTCGAGCAGCGCCTGCTTTTCTTCGGGACCGTAGGGACACATCACCGATAATGCGTTGATCAGAAACTCGTTGGAGGCTCTTTGAATCGTCGCCCAATCGGTTTTCAGCCGATTGGCCTCAAGATACGTCCGCAGGACACGCAGAAGGTTCTGGCGATCGACAAGCTCCTCTCCCAAACCTTCGGTCAGATCACTCGCGAACTTATCGTAACTGACGCTCATGATTCGATACGGCATATCGGTCTCGGCTTCGCCGATGCACTGAAAGCGGGTGATTCCTGTCAGGGTGATAATCAGACGTCCATCATCGAGTTCCTGATAGGACGTGACCCGTCCTGCACAGCCGACCGATCGTAGCTCTGCCGTTTTTTCGATTGGGCTTTCCTG
>CAYYDL010000380.1:0-3958 GCA_964470545.1 uncultured Hyphomicrobium sp.
AGCATCGCTATATCCGCGGACCGCTCAACCCATACTGCATCGATCTACTCGGCGTTCAGAAAATTCCTGTCACCGCCGTCGCGCTCTCGAACGCGGCCCATCGGCCGGTCCTCGGAGTCGGCGGCTCGACACTCCCAATGCAGTTCGCACGCGTCATCTACAAGACGCCACCAAGTGCCGACGAAAGCGGCATCGAGAAGCTCAAGCGCAAGCTCGGCGAGTGGTGGCTGGCGCCCGTCATCTACCGCGACTTGACGCGCGGCGGCGACGACACGCTCCTGAAGCAATGGGCCGCAAATCACATCTGGCTCGCTCAGCGCACGGGAGGCCAGCCGCTTCACGGTGTCGAAGTCACGAGCCAGGTCGTCTTCGGCAAGGAGGCGAAGGATCTTTCGACCGCCGAACAGTTCGTGCTGGCATCGGCCGTCAACAAGCCGATTATCCTGCTCGAAGGCAGCGATCGCCTGAATGCCGTCCGCCTCGACCGCTGGCGCTACATCACCGAGGTTCGCGCCCGCACCTGCGCAGAAAAACTCATCACCGACGAAACGGAGCAGCGAAAAGTCGTCTTTGAATTGATGGCGCTCGCCGGCGGCCCACCCGATCCGAAAGTGAAGCCCAGGCTCGAAGCCGCACTCGAACGCTTCGCGCCGACCGAGGTGAAACGCGCGGAAGCCAACCCCGTGATCCGTGCAAACCTGCTTCTGCCGGCTGCCCGTTTTGGCATCCGCGAGGAGATGAAGCAGCGCTACGGCTTCGCCTGGCGCGATTACGTCCGCGGCGTCACGACGACGTTCGACATCGGAGAGAACCTCGCGTTCCGCGACGAGGTCGACAGCACCCTCGCAGCGCTCGACACAAAATGGGCCTCCCGCATCGACCCCGAATTCACCCTCGATCCGAAAAAAGCGACGGCCGATAAAACTTTGCCGAACGTCATCGTCGTCGCGGCCGACGCCGATGGCAATATCGTTCGCTATTACGAGTCGGGGGAGACGGCTGCTTATTTCGGCTCGCTTCCCGCGCGCCGCCCCGATACCGGGCTTTACGATCCGTCGCTCGAAAGTCGTCAGGTCGCCTCGACCGGCAAGATGATCCTCGCCGTCGCCCTCGCGAACCAGGGACACGATACGTCCGGCAGCCTCTACACCGATCCACAGGCACCGGCACAAGGGTTAGACACGTGCAGCAAAGGCGGCAGCACCGGCAATCGCAAGGCCGTCGTCGCGTTTGCCTGCTCGCTCAACGCTCCACTCATCAGGCGCGGCGCCCAACTCGGGCAAGCGCCAATCAAACGCCTCATCGACGGCTTCGGCTTCACGATGCCACCCCCCGCTGTACTCGGCGGCACACCGCCATCAACAGCCGTCGTCCTCGGACAGATGGCAGCCGCGCCGCGTCGCGTCCACTTCATGTCGAGCCTCATTCTCGCGTCTCTCATCGGACGCGCCACGAAGCCAATGCGGTTGCCGACGCTTGTCGCCGCCTACGACTACACGCAGAAGGGTCAGAAAGGAGCCGGCGTCGCCGCCGAAGCAAGCCCCGCCATCATTCCGAAGTCTCTGATCCGCCTGAGGGCGACCGGTTTGATCCGCGCCCTTCTCGAAGCTCCGCTTTGCTATCAGACCGGCGGCCAATCCTACGGCACGCTCCGAAGCCTCAGCCAATGGTGCGCCCACCGCCGTAATGATTTGCGTCTCCATTTCGCGAAAACCGGAACGTCGGTCACGCTCGACCCCGATGCGACCGTCGATACCTGGGCATCGGGCGGGTTGCAGTTCAGAAACGGTGCCGCCTATTCCTACGTCGTGCTTGTCGGGACCGGGAATGCGTCGCGCCCGTGGGCGCGCCACCTCCACGCCGCCCAGATCGCGGCGCCCCTGCTCAACGGGTTGCTGCATGACCTTGCCGACCACGCCAAATCGCATCCGCGCCGCGATCTCCTTCCCCGTCCGCACGCCGTGCCGATGGCGGCTGCGCGAACGCCCGCAAAGGAAATCGCCGACGCCGCCCGATAAAATCGTGGCGCCTCCCTCCTTTGTCATACTCGGGCTTGTCCTGGGATCCGTTCATCAGCGCATGCTCGGCGCAATGGATCCTCTGCAGAAAGCCGAGGATGAAATGGATGCGGCTTTAATGGTGCCCGTCCCGCGAAGCTCTGCCATTCATTTGCGCGCTGGAAAAGAGCCGGAAGTCCGACATTGCTCAGCCGCAGTTCAACCATCAAAAACGCAGACTGGCCGCACAATTTACACGCCTCTCTTCGGTAGGGTTGGCGAAAATGAGCGGGGAAGGATCGGAACTCAGGCGCGGAGCGGGCGCGATTCGCCTCTACGCCGATGTGCGCGACGACAACGCTACGCCGGAAAAGCCGCCACGCGACTGGAAGCGCGCGATTCTGATTTTGGGCCTCGGCGCTCTGTCGTGGGTCGCGACGTACGTCGGCATGCTCGAATTGATCGAAGCGAACATGGGCGACCTGCCGATCGTCCACCGTGTCATCGTCGGGTTTTCGGTCGCGATGCTGATGACGATGATCATTTGGCTGCTCGATCAGCTCTTTCGCCCGCACCCGTTCACGACAAAACTCCTTTACGCCGGTGGTTACGTTTTCCTCTCGCTCATCTCGATCGGATTTGGCTTCGGCTTCTATTGGAAGGTTCTGGAAAGTCGTGGCGAAGCCTCACGCTCGGCAGAAAGTGCCGTGTCCGAAGTCCAGAATGCGCTGCACGGCGCCGAAACACGGCTCGAACAGCTTCAGGCAACGCTGATGCAACTCACCCAGGTCTCGACCGAGAAAGCCGAGCTCGAACAAACGAAGGGAACCTCATGTCCAAACTCGAAACCGGGCGACGGACCGCGCCGGAAGATGCGCGAAGACGATGCGCAGCGTTTCTCGTTCGCGTCCGACTTTGTGAAGGGCCGGATCGGCGCCGTGAAAACGGATATGGAAGCTCTGAACGGCGACCTGACGAAGATCGTTTCAGCCGACGCCTCGACCTTCGACCCCAAGACCGGAACGCGAAATGAGTTCATGCGCGCGCTCGGTCGCAAGCTCGACCTGACCGCGACGGGCTTCAACGCCTTTCGCACCGATCCGCAGCTTCGCCAGATCCGCTCCGACCTCGCCGACCGCGCCGAACGCTCGACGTTCAGCGATGGCAGGAACGGCACCGTCTCCTGCCCCGACCCACAGCTGCAGATGGCGCTCCGCGGCGTCGTCAAGGCGATCGACCAGTTGCCCGAGTTGCAGAAGCCAGAGATCGCGACCGTCGAAGGCCCAGAAGCAACGATCGAAGCCTTTCGCCGCCTGACGACGACGTTTTACGGTCTGCTTGCATTCAAGATGCCGCCATCCGCGGATGAATTGCGCGAACTGCAGAAGAAGGCGATTCAATCCGTCGAAAATCCGCCCGAAGTCCGCAGCGCCGCGGACGCGCAGGCAACGGGACTCTCGAAGCGCGACTATGTCCCGCTCGCGGTCGCGCTGTTTGTCGATCTTTGCCTTTTCCTTGTCTCGATGGGCAAGCGATCCGATGGCCGGCTCGACGGCCTCGTACCGAAGATGAAAGCGGCGGAACGAGGACCAGTGATCGAAATCCTGTCGCGCTTCAACGACATTCATCGTGACAAACAGATTCGCGAAAACTTCGAACTGTTCCGCCACGTCGTGTTCGATATGAACGGCGACTACTATGTCGCCGTACCGCTCGATGCGCCGCCGCGTCTGAATCCCGCCGAGCGCGAAAACCTCCGCGTCGAAGCACAGCTTCTCTCCAACCTGTTCGCAAGCTTTGAGCGAGAGAAGATCTTCAAGCGCACGCTGCTGCCGACGACCGGCAGCGTCCAGAAGCGGCTTGCGCGCCAGGGTTCGAAATTTGCGAACTCGGACTCGTTCCGCGTCTATAAGTTCACGAACGGTGCGTGGTCCGATATCATCCTCGGCGCCGTCATGGGC
>CAYYDL010000381.1:0-2316 GCA_964470545.1 uncultured Hyphomicrobium sp.
GCTGCAGATGCTCGGCCGCGCGAAGAAGGTCACGATCGACAAGGAAAACACCACGATCGTCGACGGCGCAGGCAAGAAGACAGACATCGAAGCTCGCGTGAAGCAGATCAAGGCGCAGATCGAGGAAACGACCTCGGACTATGACCGCGAGAACCTGCAGGAGCGTTTGGCGAAGCTCGCAGGCGGCGTAGCCGTCATCAAGGTCGGCGGTGCGACGGAAGTCGAAGTCAAGGAGCGCAAGGACCGCGTCGACGACGCTCTGCACGCCACGCGCGCAGCCGTCGAAGAAGGCATCGGTCCGGGCGGCGGCGTTGCGCTGCTACGCGCCGCAAAGGCTCTCGATTCTCTGAAGCCCGAGAACGACGACCAGAAGGTCGGCATCAACATCGTCCGCAAGGCGCTGCAGTCTCCTGCTCGCCAGATCGCCGCGAACGCTGGTGAGGACGGTTCGGTCATCGTCGGCAAGATTCTCGAGAACGCGAAGTATGCCTTCGGCTACAACGCTCAGTCTCACGAGTACGGCGATCTCTATGCGCAGGGCGTCATCGACCCGACGAAGGTCGTGCGTTGCGCGCTGCAGGATGCCGCTTCGGTGTCGGGCCTCCTGATCACGACGGAAGCCATGATCGCCGACGTGCCGAAGAAGGACGCGGGCCATTCGCACGCAGCTCCTGGCGGCATGGGCGGAATGGGCGGCATGGACTTCTAATTTGCCGGCACCGAGCGACTCTCTCTCGTCCGCGCTTCGGATGCCCACCCGCATCCGCGCCGCGGGGAGCCGGCCGCTCGGTGCGGAAGTCTTTGTCGGCGCCTTCCGACTCTCCTTCGTCGAGCCGGCCGGAAGGCGCAGTCGTTCCTCGAACGTCGTGTGACGCGAATTCAAAAAGCCTCGCATCGCTGCGGGGCTTTTTTGTCGCGGATAAAGATCACCGTGAGGCTGCCAGGCAGAGCATTCCGTGCAGATAAGGCTATCGCGCGCTTGAGACTGGGCGCGCTCCTCGGGTAACGTTTTCTCGCTGGCTGATTTTCAGAGATCGCCGCCGGGGGCGTTTCTTCATGCTGTTTTCATTCTGGTCAGGGCCCGTCACTTGGCTCGAGCGCCTGAGCGTGGCATCTGCGAATGCGATCGGCGAAGAGATCACCGTTTTCACCTATGAAAACTGCGATGCGCTTTCGCGGCAACTCGGATGTCGTGTCGCCGATGCGGCGAACGTCTTTCCCCCCGATCGATTGACGGAGAAATCGGCCCCACATTTCTCCGATCATTTTCGCCTTGAGGGATTAGCGCAAGGGCTTGGAACCTGGACCGATCTGGACGTGGTCTTCGTGCGGCCGTTGCCTCCGTCCGACTATATTTTCGGTTGGCAGAACGGCGGCCGGATCGGGAATTCCGTCCTCAGAATTCCGTCCGAAAGCGAACTGTTGAAGCGCTATCTCGCCTTTTGCCGCGAACGGCCGTTGCGGCGCTACGTGATGCCTTGGATGCCGTGGCCGACAAAGTGCACGCGCGCGATCAAGGGTTTGTTCGCGACGGCAATCGGTGTGCGCCCGCCAGCTCCGAAATACGGGCCGCCTGCGCTGACGCACTTTGCCAAGGTCACCGGCGTCGACCGTCTCGCTCTGCCGGAAAGCGTTCTCTATCCGCTGCCCATCAAGAATCGGGCGATCGCGCGTGTCTATGAGCCCGGCTATCTCGAATCGCGCATCGGGCAAGAGACGGTCTGCGTCCATCTTTGGCGCTCGACATTCAGCGGGATCAACGGGCTCCACTATCCGAGAGCGGGCTGGCTTGCCAATCGCGCCAACGCGCTTCTGTCTTCCAAGGCCGCGTGATTAGCCCGCGACGCTGCCAACGGACCCCAGAGCTATGACCTCTGCATCCCCTTCGGGCTGCCAGAGGCTAGACGCTCCCACAATTTATAGCTGTGTACAGTCTGTCGCAGGGGTTCGGCCGGGCGAATAAATCCTGTACATTTATTCTTGCGCATTACTGGAAAATTCGAAGACGAGCGTCCGCATGTTCAGTCATGCGCAGGCGAAGCGGAAACTTATTCTCAAAATTCCAAGAAAAAGGAAAGAATAGATGTCGGCCGATATCCTGTCCAAGCTCAAGACCTTACACGATGACGTTCGAGCGCGCATCGAAGCGACGCCGGACTTCAAGGCTATGAAAGCCGTCGAGCGCGCGATCAGTGAACTCGATGAAATTCTTACCGTGCCCGTCGCGGCCAATACCGACGCCGCAGAGGCCGAATCTGCGGCGGAGGCAGCATCAGAGCCCGCTGTGGAGATTGCCGCCGAAGCGGCTCCTGAGGC
>CAYYDL010000382.1:0-2347 GCA_964470545.1 uncultured Hyphomicrobium sp.
GAATCATAATCCGCGTGTCGGGGGTTCGAGTCCCTCCTCCGCTACCATAATTCTCCCGACAAATTTTTTCGGGAACAGATCGTATCCGATCAGGCTTGCCAGCCTTCACAAAAAGGAGCCGAAAGAGGCGGGCCGGGTTTATTCAACCAAGATTGGAAAGCGCCTGGACGTCGTTCCGGCGGGGGCAGCCTTCGGGAACCCCCGACACAAAATTCCCCAAAGCCTAGGTGGAAGACTGTATCAAGCAAATCCAGCCGGCCGTTTGGCGAGCGAAAACCTTCTTTGCTTTATCGCCATTCCGTTTTTATTTCTGCACGACCAGGGCGAGTTGCGTCGCCGACATTCAGCCGGCGTCACCCGAACCGGGGTTCGGCGAGAAATAGCGCTCGAACTTTCCGTTCACACCGTCGAACTCTTGCGCGTCGGCGGGAGGGTCGCGCTTGACGCTGATATTCGGCCAAACCGAGGCATATTCGGCATTGAGCTTAAGCCAGCGCTCCAGGCCTGGCTCGGTATCAGGAAAGATCGCTTTGGCTGGACACTCCGGCTCGCACACACCGCAATCGATGCATTCGTCCGGATGGATGACGAGCATGTTTTCGCCTTCGTAAAAGCAGTCGACCGGACAAACCTCCACGCAATCCATGTATTTGCATCTGATGCAGTTGTCGGTGACCACGTAGGTCATTGCGCGCTGACGCTCCATCTCCGGTCGGGACGATAGAACAAGGCGAGCTTGAGGCTCTCGGCAATGCGCTCTGCCTTCACCTGGAAGGCGGCCGCCAGCTCGGGCTCGAACAGCTCGCCACAGGTCTCGCCGAACAGCGCGAGCCAGCGCGCGAACATATGCGGCTCGATGCCTTTGGTGCGAAGATGCGCGAGCACCGGATTGCCGTGATAGCGGCCGCTGGTCAGCATCACCGACGACCAGAAATCGCGCATCTTGGCGAGATGCAGGTCCCACTCGCTGCCGATGGCACGGTCGAAAATGGGACCGAGCACGGCATCAGCACGGACCTTGGCATAGAACGTGTCAACCAGCCGCCGGATACCGTCCTCGCTGATGCGGAGAGCCTTTGCCGCAGGCTGCTCGGGACTGCAATAGCGGCATTCGCAATGATCGCGAGCATCGGCGCGCTGGTCGAAGGTAGGGGATTGCATTGCTTCCGTCCTATGTCAAACATGCACTCTCGGTGCATCTTAAGCTGAGCTTGCATAAAAGCAATAATCAAAATACATGTTTTCTGCTGGAGGCCTGCCTTGCGCCTGACCGTCTATACCGATTACGCGCTTCGCCTGCTGATGTATCTGGCGCTGAAGGACGATGGACTTGCTACCATCGCCGAGGTTGCGAACCGCTACGCGGTTTCCAAGAACCACCTGATGAAGGTCGCCCATCAGCTCGGGCGGGCCGGTTATGTCGAGACCGTTCGCGGCAGGCAAGGGGGCTTGCGCCTCGCCAAGCCGGCGGAAAGGATCGGGCTCGGTGAGATCGTTCGTTATACCGAGCCAGACATGGCGCTCGTGCCATGCTTCAGGCCGATCGAGGCGCCTTGCGCGGTCAAGCCTTGCTGCGTTCTTCGCCGCGCGCTCCAGGAGGCCTGCGATGCCTTCATCGAGGCGCTGGACGGCTATACCTTGCGCGACCTCGTGAAACCGCAGACCTCCTTGCGGTCGCTGCTCGGGATCGGGGAGAAGCTGCCTTTGTTGCGCAGGCGACGCGTGCCGGCGGGCAAGCCCGACCGCTTGCATTGACGATGTCCGGGAGCGGTCGATGGCTGCAAAGATTCCCAGCCACAATGTAAAGCTCAAGCGCGCTTATGCTGCTCCCGCAGCCGATGACGGCAAGCGCATTCTGATCGATAGGCTCTGGCCCCGCGGCATCTCGAAAGCGGAAGCCGCGCTCGATCAATGGATGAAAGAGATCGCGCCAAGCACCGAGCTCCGGCAATGGTTTGGGCATGACCCTGCCAAATGGGAAGAGTTTCGCCTCCGCTACAGCGAAGAGCTGGCAGACAAGGCGCCGCTTCTGGAGGAGCTGCGCGCACTGGCCCGGGCGGGCCCGATCACGCTGGTCTATTCGGCCCATGACGAGGAGCATAACGATGCGGTGGTCCTTCGCGATGTGCTCCGCGGCGACATTACTTGGCAAAATCGATGAGCCTGCTGCACACACCCGTCTGCGATCTGCTTGGATGCGATTACCCGATCGTGCTTGCCGGGATGGGCGGCGTCGCGCGCTCCGAGCTCGTCGTCGCTGTGACCAAGGCCGGCGGGTTCGGGTTTCTCGGCATGGTCCGCGAGCCGCCGGCGCTGATCCGGCGTGAAGTGGATGCGGTTCGCCGCG
>CAYYDL010000383.1:0-4568 GCA_964470545.1 uncultured Hyphomicrobium sp.
CCACGTCCTTGTTCACCTTAGGCCGTTTGTTGACCGGCATGACGTCTGTCTTGCTCTGGGTCCCCGTCTCATTCTGTGATCTCCGGCCCATCCAGCCGAATATGCTCATCGAGTAACACTCCTGAAGTCCGTTTTCCGCCCAGTCGACACCCGGGGAATCGCACCGCAGCTTATAGGATCCCGGAGGGTGCGTCTTTATGGTGGCCGACGGTTGCCCGCAGGTGCGGACGGCGTCCCACTTACGCTAAATTCGTGAGCCATCTGGTGATCGAACATTCCCGACGATCCATTGCCGGACCTGAATGCGAAACAGATCCATTATTCTCCGTGCCGCTCTCGTATGGTTAGCCGCCGCATACGTTATGCCCGTCACAACCTCGAGCGAGGCCTGGGCAAAACATAAGAAGACGAAAACGAGCGTGGCATCGAAAGACCCATGCGCCGAGCCGACCGCCTTCATCAATGACCACATCAAAAAAATACACGACCTGCAGGATCAGGAGAAAGCACGATCCGTGTCGTCGATCGCCGGACTGTTTCAATCCCGATCCCGCGAGAATGCCGAGACGAATATCAAAATATCAGAACTGCGGCACGACGCCGAAGGCGTGAACGACCTGCTGCGCGCGGGCGGGTGCCAAACGGTCGATATCGACCGCGAACTTCGTAAGCCCGCGAGCCACTGACGCGGCTAATTTTTACCGCCCCCCACCCGACGATCCACCCGCCGAACTCGATCCCGAGCCGGCACTCGAAGCTCCGCCTGATACGCCGCCACCGGACATGCTCCCGCTCGTACCGGCCCCTGCAGTCCCAGGGCTGGCGCCGCTGCTCGACGGCGCGCCGCGAAGGATCGTGTTGTAGGAGGTTCCTGCCGATCCCGGATGCAGTGTATCGGCGTCGGGGTTCTGCCTGACCGCTGCGCTCGTTCCGTCGTCGATCTGAAGCCGGTTCGGGCTGGGCGCCGCAGGATCGATGCGATTCATCTCGACAGGACCGGACGAACTCCCCGGCGCTTCTGTGGTGGGTGCGCCGGTGCTGTTGGCCGGCATATTCGGATCGTTCGCATTCTGCTGCGTCACACTCTGTTGGATACGCATGCTTTCGGGAAGCGAACTATCGGAGTCGCTTTCCTGCGCCCAACCCGCGCTCGGCGCGGCCAATAACGATATCGCAACAATCCAGAATAGCTTCATCGACGCAACCCTTTTCAGGCCAACGCCCTCACGACGGAAGAGTTCCTGCCAGAAAAAAGGCCCCGCCTCGGGGCCTTTTTGCTGCATTACTTGCCCATGGTGTCGCCAGGCTGCTTAGCCGACGGGCCGTTCTTGTTGCCAGGCGCGCCCTTGACGCCGGTAGCGTCTTGCGATGGCGACATACCTTGTTCGCCTGTGCTCGCGCCGCTGTTACCGGACGTGCCGTTGGGAGTCATCGCCGGGCCATTCTTGTTGCCTGGTGCGCCCTTCACACCCGGCCCCGAACTCGTGGTCGAGTTGGGCAAATTGGAATTGGATTGGTTGGTGCTCGAATTGTCTGCAGCAAGCGCGGGTGCGATACCCATCACCGCCGCTAAAGCACACGCGGTTACAAGTGTTTTCATGGCGTTTCCATCCTTCTTGCTTATTGATAACGGACGGACAACGCATGCGCGGACGTGGTCGTTCCTCCCGGTAAGGTCACGTTTTCGGACGGACTGCTCGACGTTTCAAATGCAGGATACCGCGATAAAGAAACCAGATTCCAAAGAAAGGAGAGAACAGCAAAAGCAGCGAGAGATCCGACGCTAGGCCAACACCTCGTCGCAGCCCATTGAGCACGGTCGGCTGGGGCGGGTCGATGAACTCGCCGGGAATGGCGCTTCGATTGTGGGCTCTGGCTCGGCTCGGCGCGTGCACAAAACGCGGCATCCATGCTCTCCGCCGGAAATCACGGACGCGGCGTGGACGACTGACAGCGTTGAATGCCAATGACCTTGATTGCCGCATCACACAACCTCATACCCGGACGAAAACGCACTCAGGAGGTCCGCGTTCCAACCTCCGCCAATGCGTTCAGGACAGTTTTTCAGATGATAGCGGCAGAAAAGCGGGGTGAACCCGCCCGCCTATGTTTTCTTAAGCCGCCGCACGTTTGATCGCGGAACGGCCCGCATATACGGCGACATCGCCGAGTTCTTCTTCGATACGAATGAGCTGATTATATTTAGCCAGCCGATCGGAACGAGACAGCGATCCTGTCTTGATCTGACCACAATTCGTCGCGACCGCGAGGTCGGCGATCGTGGAATCTTCCGTCTCGCCGGAACGATGCGATATGACGGCCGTATAGCCCGCACACTGCGCCATGCTGACCGCGTCGAGCGTTTCCGACAGCGATCCGATCTGATTGACCTTCACGAGGATCGAGTTCGCGATGGAGTCCGCGATCCCTTTCGCGAGCCGCTTCGTATTGGTGACGAAGAGATCGTCGCCGACGAGCTGTATCCGCTTGCCGAGCGCGTCCGTCAGAAGCTTCCAACCCGCCCAGTCGTCCTCGGCCATGCCGTCCTCGACGGAAATGATCGGGAAGCGGTTCACGAGGTCTTCGATATATTTGACGTTGCCGGCGCTATCGAGCGACTTGCCCTCGCCCGCAAGCTCGTATTTGCCGTTCTTGAAATACTCCGTCGATGCACAGTCGAGCGCCAGCATGACGTCATCGCCGGGCTTGTAACCGGCTTTCTCGATGGCCTTCATGATGAAGCCCAGGGCTTCATCCGCACTTTTGAGATTGGGCGCGAAACCGCCTTCGTCGCCGACGGAGGTGCTGAGACCGGCATCCTTGAGATTCTTCTTCAAGGTCTGGAAAACTTCAGATCCCATGCGGATCGCATCGGCGCAGGTTTCCGCACCGACCGGCATGATCATGAATTCTTGTATGTCGATCGGATTATCGGCGTGTGCACCGCCGTTGATGATGTTCATCATCGGAACCGGAAGGACATGCGCATTGACGCCTCCGACATAACGATAGAGCGGAAGGTTGTTTGACGTCGCGGCAGCCTTGGAGACCGCCAGCGAGACGCCGAGAATCGCATTCGCACCGAGGCGGCTTTTGTTTTCTGTTCCGTCGAGCTTGATCAGCGCCGCATCGATGCCGCGCTGATCTTCTGCATCCATTCCGGAAAGCGCATCGAAGATCTCGCTGTTGACGGCCTCGACCGCCTTCTGCACGCCCTTGCCCTGGTAGCGGGATTTGTCCCCGTCGCGCAGCTCGATCGCTTCGTGCGCGCCCGTCGAAGCGCCGGACGGCACCGCTGCCCGTCCCTCGGACCCGTCTTCGAGCTGCACGTCCACTTCAACCGTCGGAGTGCCCCGGCTATCGAGGATTTCGCGGGCAATGATATCAACGATGGCGGTCATGAGCGTTTCCGGATTCTGGGTTGGCTTGTCGAGACGCAACGCCTGTGAGAGGTTCGGGCGGGTTTTAGCCGCAAATGCCCATAAGGCAAAGTCCCTGCGGGCAGGCGACCCCTACCCGAAAGGACATTCATTCAAGGACGGGAGCACCAATGTCTGAAACGAAGACGTGGACCGGAGGTTGCCACTGCGGCCGCGTCCGTTTTGAGACCGATCTGGCGCTTGAGGCGCTTAAAATCTGCAATTGCTCATTTTGCCAGAAACGTGGAGCGATCATGGGCTTCGTGCCGGAAAGCGCATTTCGCCTCTTGTCGGACGCGGACGCGCAGGGCGAATACCAGTTCAACAAGAAAGTGATTCACCACACCTTCTGTCCGGAGTGCGGCATCGGTTCTTATTCCTACGGTACCACGCCGAGCGGCGCGACGATGGTGGCTGTCAACGTCCGCTGCCTCGATGGTGTCGACGCAGCCGCGCTGACACCGACACTTTATGACGGCAAGAGTCTCTGATCGTGTCCGAAACGTCCGCCCTCGTTCTCTTCTCCGGTGGTCAGGATTCGACCGTATGTCTCGCCTGGGCACTCGCACGCTACGAACGCGTCGAGACGATCGGATTCAAGTACGGTCAGCGCCACGATGTCGAACTCACGCAACGCCAGACCGTTCGCGGCAAGCTCGCAAAACTGGGTGACGCGGGGCGCCGGCTGGGTCCCGATACGGTGCTCGACCTTCCTGCGCTTCAAAGCATCAGCGAGACGGCGCTGACGCGCGAAACGGAAATCACGTTCGCCGCCACCGGGCTACCGACGACGTTCGTGCCCGGACGCAATCTTTTATTTCTCACCTATGCCGCCGCCCTCGCCTATCGGCGCGGCATCGCCACACTCGTCGGCGGCATGTGCGAGACGGACTTTTCAGGCTATCCCGATTGCCGCAATGAAACGATCCAGACGCTGGCACAAGCGATTTCCCTCGGTCTCGCGACCTCAATCGCGATCGAAACGCCGCTGATGTTCATCGACAAGGCCGGAACCTGGGAGATGGCATCAGAGCTTGGCGGCGATGCGCTCGTCGACATCATCATCGAAGACACCCACACGTGCTACATGGGCGACCGCACGAACCGCCACGAGTGGGGCTACGGCTGCGGCATCTGTCCTGCGTGCGC
>CAYYDL010000384.1:0-2003 GCA_964470545.1 uncultured Hyphomicrobium sp.
GATGCTCGGCGGAATAGTTCGTCCTCGGACGATCGGAACTGTTGCGATGGTGAGCCGTTAGCACAGAGAGAGTGTGCTCTCATCACCCCAAAACTGACGAGGCCAACCATGGGATTTTTCTCCAAGGACATTCAGACTATGGACGATCTGTTCGTCCATACGCTCAAGGACATCTATTACGCCGAGCATCAGATCGTGAAGGCGCTGCCGAAGATGATCGAGAAGGCGACCGACACGACCTTGAAGCAGGGCTTCCAGACCCATCTCACCGAGACGAAGAACCATGTCTCGCGGCTCGAACAGGTCTTCAAGATGCATGGCGTCGAGATCGAAGGCGTCGACTGTCCGGCGATCGATGGCATCATAGAAGAAGCCGACGACGTCGCCAGCGAGGTCGAAGACAAGAGCGTGCTCGATGCGGCGCTGATCGCGGCCGCCCAGGCCGTCGAGCACTATGAGATGACACGCTACGGTACGCTCGTTGCCTGGGCGAAGCAGCTTGGCCGCAGCGACTGCGCCGCCGTACTGCAGAAAAATCTCGACGAGGAAAAAGCGACCGACAAGAAGTTGACCTCACTCGCGGATGCGAACGTCAACCGCAAGGCGGCGTAACGCAGCCGCGTCAGAGGCTCGGTTCGCGAACCCTCTGTCGTTTTCAATCGAATGAGCGCGCACGGATTGCTTGGGCAGTCCGTGCGCATCGTGTGTCACAGGGAGCGGCATCATGGGCGGGCAAGTCTCATCGAAAGAATCCTTCGCCGATGCGGCCAGACAGACGGCGGCCGGGGAACAGCGCATCCAGGAGGGGATCGAGCGCGCTGACGCCCAAGAGAGAAGCAAAGAAAAAGGTGGAGGCGACAAGAAGAATGAGGCCATGCAGGCCGGCGCTCGTATGTACCCGGTGTCATTTCCGTCACAGCATCTCGACAAGCCGGGCACCGAAGCCGATTTGCAACTGGCGCCGATGTGCGATGCGCCGCACTACAAGGGCTCGGATAAATTGTTGAACTGTGTCGCGCTCATCACCGCCGGCGATTCCGGCATCGGCCGCGCGGTCGCAGTACTCTATGCGCGCGAAGGTGCCGCCGCGTTTGTGACTTATCTCAACGAGGACAAGGATGCGGCGGAGACCAAGCGGCTGGTCGAGCAGGAAGGCCGCCGCTGCGAGGTGATGGCGGGCGACGTTGCCGATCCGAAGTTCTGTGCGGCGGCGGTGAAAGCGGCCATCGACGCTTTCGGCAAACTCGACATCCTGGTCAATAACGCAGCATTCCAGGAGCATGCGTCGGATATCGGCGACATCACTGAAGAGCATTTTAACCGCACGCTCAAGACCAATCTCTACGGTTACTTCAATATGGCGAAGGCGGCGGTGCCTCACCTGCAGCCGCGCGGCGCCATTGTCATGACGGGATCGGTCACAGGCATCGAGGGCAGTGGCGCGGCGCTCGATTATGCGATGACCAAGGGCGGCATTCATGCGTTCACGCGGTCGCTGTCGTCCAGCTCATCAAACGCAACATCCGCGTCAATTGCGTCGCGCCCGGCCCGGTATGGACGCCGCTTAATCCGGCGGACCGGCCGGCCGACAAGATCACCAAGTTCGGTCAGCAAACCGCGATGAAGCGCGCCGCGCAGCCGGAGGAGATTGCGCCTGCGTATGTGTTCCTCGCTGCGCCGAGTTGCTCGAGCTACATCACTGGTGAGATTCTTCCGATCATCGGCGGATATTGAACGCCGAAGTGTCGTGTCCCATAGCTGGAAGGAATAGCCGGCGAGCAGTCGCTGCGCTCATTTGTGACAGAAAAGCCCAGATTGCTTGGTCGCGACGCAAGGGCGGCCAGTCACACGCGTTACGCCGGCATAACGGCCCGCATCGTTAAATTTGATTCCAAACCGGTAGCGGAATGCATATCGCTCGACGACCAAGACAGGCTATAATTCGCCGACGTCGCACGCTATTTCACACCTCGCGGGGGCAGAGGAAGCGTCTGTCGCGACAG
>CAYYDL010000385.1:0-2516 GCA_964470545.1 uncultured Hyphomicrobium sp.
GTCCGAAGCCACGGCTCCGGTCAGGGACAGCACCCGTGCGGATCTTATAGGCCCCCGGGTCATATTGTCCCTGACGAGCCCCGCAGCGTCTGCTGATGTATGTGACCCGGGCCGAAAAATCCAGGGGAGTTCTACGGATGCGCCTGCCTAGGCGCGGCGCTTCTCAGGCTCGGCTTCGTCGTCGGCCTCGAGGCTCCGAATGGCGACTGACCGAAGCTCGGCCGTGCTGCCCTCCAGCAGGTCGTCGACGTCGGCCCGGGCGTCGAAGAGTTCATCGGTGATCATCAGAGCCGCCATGAGGATCAGTCGCTCGTCGCCGACGGCCCCGTGCTCGCGGAGCAGACCGTCCAGTTTGGTGCTGAAATAGTCGACAATGTCCGTCAGACGCTGGGCGTCGTGCTCCTCGCATTGAAAGCGATAGGTGCGCTGGTTGAACGTGAATGGAACCTCAGCCATCCTGCCCGGCAGCTTCGCCGCTCTCCCCCTGAACGACGCTCACGCTCAATCGTTCCCTTGGAGACTATGGAGCGAATCGAGAACCCAATCAATGCGATTGAGCGCGTCCGTCGTCCGCTGCTCGAGCTCGGCAATACGCTGCTGCGCCGTTGCAAGCTCCGACCTGAGCCGCGCATTTTCGCTCCGCAGCTCGACATCGCCGGCGGGTTTGCGGGTAGACTTGATGTCGACCGCGCGTTTGATCTTAACGGTGTTGCGTTCAGTCATGGCCTCTCATCGCCCTCTCGGGCGACACGATTGACGCATCGATCACCACTGCTTGGTTTGGCACGTTACGTGGCGAAGGTGAATGTCGTCAATAAACGTCCCCGTGTTTGCCCCTGTCGCGTGGAAAGAAATTCCGCGAGCGTAACCTGAAGCCGGGGGCTTGCCTGATTGACAGGCGCCTACCAACTGACGTTAAAGACCCGCAAAAGCTAGGCCGACGGCGATGAGCCCGTGAACTCGTCCGCATCCGTCGTAATTTTTTCTGGAGGATTCCAAAGAATGGCTGTGAAGGTCGCGATCAACGGTTTCGGCCGCATCGGTCGTAATGTGCTGCGTGCAATCGTCGAGAGTGGCCGCTCAGATATTGAAGTCGTCGCCATCAACGACCTCGGACCCGTCGAAACGAATGCTCACCTCCTGCGATATGACAGCGTGCATGGTCGCTTTCCCAAGGAAGTGAAAGTTTCGGGAGATACCATCGACGCCGGAACCGGCCCGATCAAAGTGACGGCCGTCAAAAATCCGGCCGAGCTTCCGCATAAGGCTCTTGGCGTTGATATCGCGCTCGAATGCACCGGCATCTTCACGTCGAAGGATAAGGCAAAGGCGCACCTCGACGCAGGCGCCCAGCGTGTTCTCGTCTCCGCCCCTGCGGACAACGCCGATCTGACCGTCGTCTATGGCGTCAACGACGACAAGCTCTCGAAGGACCACGTCGTCGTCTCCAACGCATCCTGCACGACGAAATGTCTCGCCCCCGTCGTCCACGTGCTCCACAATGCCATCGGCGTTGCGCATGGCTTCATGACGACGATCCACTCCTATACGGGCGATCAGCCGACCCTCGACACTCTGCACAAGGATCTCTATCGCGCCCGTGCCGCCGCGCTGAACATCATCCCGACGACGACTGGCGCTGCGAAAGCGGTTGGCCTCGTCATACCGGAACTCAACGGCAAGCTCGACGGCGCCTCGATGCGTGTTCCGACACCGAATGTCTCGTTGATCGACTTCAAGTTCGTAGCAAAACGCAACACCACCGCCGATGAGGTCAACAACGCCATCCTCGATGCCGCGAAGTCGAACCGCCTGTCGGGCATCCTGACGGCCACGAAAGAAAAACTCGTGTCGATGGACCTCAATCACGATCCGTCGTCTTCGACGGTCGCACTCGACCAGACCAAGGTCATCGATGGCAATTTCGGTCGCGTCGTTGCCTGGTACGACAACGAATGGGGCTTTTCGAACCGCATGGCCGATACCGCGGTCGCGATGGGCAAGCTGATTTGATCCGGAATTTTGGCGGGCGCCTGTGAACGGCGCCCGTTCTTATGAGTATTGCTAAGCAAACGGCCTACGGAGGCATATATGAGCGAGAAACTTGAGGATATCGCCCGCGCTCTCGTTGCGCCGGGCAAAGGCATTCTGGCCGCCGACGAAAGCACGAGCACGATCAAGAAGCGCTTCGACACGATCAAGCTTGCCTCGACCGAAGATAGCCGACGCGACTATCGCGAGATGCTGTTCCGCGCCCACGAGGGCATGAAGAACTACGTTTCCGGCGTCATTCTCTATGACGAGACGATCCGCCAGAAGGCCAAGGACGGCACGCCCCTCGTCGACATCATGAAGGCGGCAGGTTCGCTCCCCGGCATCAAGGTCGATTTGGGCGCCAAGCCGCTTCCCGGCCCCACGTCGAACGTCGAGACCATCACCGAAGGCCTCGACGGCCTGCGTGAACGGTTCGCGGAATATTACAAGCTCGGCGCCCGCTTCGCGAAATGGCGGGCCGT
>CAYYDL010000386.1:0-1756 GCA_964470545.1 uncultured Hyphomicrobium sp.
GCCATCACGGACGTGACCGGTTTCGGCATCCTTGGGCATGCGCTCGAAGTGGCGCGGGGCAGCGACGTCGGCATCGAAATCGAATTCGATGAGATTCCGTTTCTCACGCGCGCAAGAGCACTGGCGGAGAATGGATTTGTCACCGGTGCATCGGGGCGCAACTGGACGAGTTATGGCCACGATGTCGTTCTGCCGGACGATTTGCCAGAATGGCAGAAGGCGTTGCTGACCGACCCGCAAACGTCAGGAGGACTTCTCGTCGCCTGCGCGGCGGATCGGGCCGATGGCATTCTCAGGCAGATTGAGGGCGCTGGCTATCCGATGGCGCGCATCATCGGATCAATTGCGTCCGGCACCCCACAGGTTCGCATCATCTAGGCGGGGAATCCCGGAACTCCGACCCCCAAGTCGAAGTGCGCGTGTTCGCGCCGGAGACGGAGCGCTGATGAACAGGAAGGCGATTGACGAGGCGTAGCCTCCTCGACGAGCAGGAATTCACCTCGATCGCGCTCGGGGGCTCATTTCCAATGCGCGGGGCCTAAATAGCAGCCCACGGGCCGTTTTAAGGCTTCCTCATCGGTATTCACGAGGAAGCGGTAAGATGGCGACCCGCGACACCCGGCCAAACAAGAACCGACTGGAAGTTCGGCTCGATCGCGGTCGACGAACTTTCACGCGGCAGCTGTAACGAATCCTATCATCCCGCCGAAACCCACTCTAGCGGTTTCAAGCAGCGCGGTTTTTTGATCCCATGGCGTCGATCGATGCAGATTCCCTCCACGGCAACCCGCGTGAGCCGTCGGCGGAAAGCCCGACACAGGAAATCATTTATCGTCACTCCAGTGCGGTTCGTTGGACCCATTGGGTCAACGTGTTGTGCATCCTTTTCCTCCTGGGAAGTGGCCTAAATATCTTTAATGCCCATCCGCGCCTGTACTGGGGTCAATCTGGTGCCGACTCGGATCACGCCATCCTTTCGATCAGCGCTGTCGACCGGCCTGATGGTGTGCATGGTTTAACCCAGGTCGGGCCGTGGCAGTTCGATACGACCGGTGTTCTCGGATGGTCGAAGACCAATGGAGAGTATCAAGCGAGGGGCTGGCCTTCGTGGCTGACGATTCCAAGTTTCCAGGATCTGGCCGACGCTCGCCATTGGCATATTCTGTTCGCCTGGATACTCGTCTTCAACGGTCTCCTGTACCTCCTCTACGGCTTTTACGCCCGTCACTTGCAGCGCGATATCTGGCCGACGATCAAGGACCTGAGGGGCATACCGTCGTCGATCGTCGACCACGTCAAACTCAAGCATCCGGTGGGCGAAGAGGCCAAGCGGTACAATGTTCTTCAGCGTCTCGCTTATCTCGGCGTCATCATTCTCATCGCGTTGATGGTCCTCACCGGGCTCACGATGTCTCCCGGGTTCAACGCAATATTTCCGTATACCCTCGATCTGTTCGGAGGTCGTCAATCCGCGCGGACAATCCATTTCCTGTCGGCCACGCTCATCGTCCTATTCGTTTTCGTTCACGTGGCCGAGGTTTTTCTGGCCGGCCCGCTTAACGAAATCCGCTCCATGTTGACGGGTTACTACCGCGTTCCTGCCCACGATGCCGGTCACGGACCAGATACGACGGAGGAAAAAAATGGCTAACACGCTTTCCCTCACTCGCCGCGCGGCACTCGTCGCAGGTTTTGGTGCCGCGGGATATCTCGTTGCCAACGCGACTTCCATTACGCAGAACCCCGCGATGGCTCG
>CAYYDL010000387.1:0-4421 GCA_964470545.1 uncultured Hyphomicrobium sp.
CTTGCGGCGCCGTCCGTCAACGGCGTCGAGTTGCCGGCCGTCATCGTACCGCGCTCCGATTTCTCGAATGCGGGTTTCAGTGATGCAAGCTTTTCGAGCGTGATGTCGGGTCGCAAGTTGTTGTCGCGAAAGACACCTGCGTAAGGGACGACGAGATCGTCCATGTGGCCTTCGTCGTAGGCGGCCGCACCTTTCTTGTGGCTCTCGTAGGCGAGTTGGTCCTGGTCCGCGCGCGGGATATGCCATTCCTGCGCCATCAATTCGCAGTGCTGGCCCATCGTCAGGCCTGTGCGCGGCTCGGCGACGTTCGGCGGCTGTGGCGCCAGTTCGGCGGGCGACAGGCCCTTGAACGCCTTCACCTTGTCCATCGCGGATTTGCTTTGCTGCACCTCGATCAGGCGCTTGGAAAACTTTTTCGAGAAAACGATCGGCGCGTCGGACGTCGTGTCGGAGCCGGTCGCGATGGCGCTTTCGATCTCGCCCGTCGCGATCTTGGCGCCTGACATCAGTGCCGCTTGCAAGGATGTTCCGCACGCCTGGATCAGCGTAACGCCCGGCGTCGATGGCGCGAGCTTCGTCGAAAGCACCGCTTCACGCGCCAGGTTCCAATCCTTCGAATGCGTGACGACCGCGCCGCCGACGACTTCGTCGATATGCTGGCCCTTGAGGCCGAAGCGATCGACGAGGCCATTCAGGGCGCCTGCCATCATGTCGAGGTTCGACTGATCGGCGTAAAAGGTATTCGAGCGGCAGAACGGGATGCGAGAGCCGCCAATCACCGCAACGCGCCGAAGTTCACGTGCCATTTCAATCTCCAGGGTTCCCCCTCTCCCCGTAAAACGGGAGAAGGAATAAATTTTACTCGGCCGCCGCGGCTTGAGTTGCAAGCGCGGGTTTCTGCGCATCCATGCTCTTCTTGTAATGCAGCGGACCGCCGCGGAAGGGCGCAAAGCCGGTACCGAAGATCATGCCCGCGTCGATCAGATCGGCGGATTCGACGACACCTTCATCGAGCGAATTCTGCGCTTCGACGATCATCGGCGCCACCAGCTCGCGGCCGAGCAATTCAAGTTCGGCTTTCGGATACTTCTTGTCGGACTTGAGGGGCTTGCCATCCTTCCAAACGTAAAAGCCTTCGCCGGTCTTCTTGCCGAGCCGCCCTGACGCGACGAGACGATCAAGCCTGGAGCCTTCGCTCGGCTGGCCGAGAATTTTTGCGACATGCGCGCAGATGTCGAGACCGACGTTGTCGGCAAGCTCGATTGGGCCCATCGGCATACCGAACGTGCGCGCGGCTTCGTCGATCTTCTCCTTGTCTTCGCCCTGCTCCAACCTGTTCATCGCCGCGAACATGTAGGGTGTCAGCACCTTGTTGACGAGGAAGCCCGGCACGTCCTTGGTGATCAGCGGGAACTTGTCGATGGCGGTGACGAAGGCCGCGCCTTTCTTCACTTCATCGTCGCGGGTGCCCGCGCCGCGCACCACCTCGACCAGCGGCATCTGCGGAACGGGTGAAAAGAAGTGCAGCCCGATCAGGCGGCCCGGATCCTTCATCGGTGCGGCGATGTCTTCGAGCTTCAGTGAGGACGTATTCGTCGCAAGCACCGCACCCGGCTTGATCTTCGTTTCGAGGTCGGCAAAGAGCTTCTGCTTGACGTCAAGCCGCTCGACGATTGCCTCTATGACGACATCGGCGCGGGAAACGCCCTTGCCTTCGGGGTCGGGAATGAGGCGTGCTTTGGCGGCATCGCGCGTCGCTTTCGTCTTGAACTTCCTCGCGAAGAGCTTGCCCTGAGCCTTGATGCCCTTCTCGAGTTGCTCGGGCGAAATGTCCTGCAGTGTCACTTCCATACCGGAGGCGACGCAGACGCCCGCGATGTCTGCGCCCATCGTGCCGGCGCCGATGACGTGCACGCGGCTCGGACGCCATCTGAAGCCTTTTGGTGCCTGCCCTTTCAGAAGCTCGGTCAGGCGGAAGACGCGGCGAAGATTTTTCGACGTGTCGGACATCATGAGCGGCGCGAAGGCTTTCGTCTCCTCGCGCTTCATCGCGGTCAGATCGCCGCCGTATTTCTCGAAGAGATCGATCAGCCGGAACGGCGCGGGATAGTGATCCTCGCGGACCTTTTTTGCCGTCTCCTGCCTAATCTTGGCAGCGAGGAAGCCGCGCGCCGGCCATTTCGTCAGCAGCATCTTGGCGGCGCCCGCGGATTTCGAGCGGCGATTTTGCAGCACCGCTTTGCGTGCGGCCCAATGCAGCTCTCCCGGACTGCCGACGAGTTGGTCAATGAAGCCCTGGGCTTTTGCCACGTTGGCACGGATCATGCCGCCCGTGAGCATCAACTGCATCGCGGCCATCGGCCCCGCCTGCTTGATGGAGCGTGCGGTGCCGTTGAAACCCGGGAAAATGCCGAGCTTCACTTCCGGAAAGCCGACGCGGGTGGAATCGTCGCGCGTGGCGATACGGTAGTGACAGGCGAGGATCAGCTCCAGACCACCGCCGACGCACACCCCGTGGATCGCAGCAACGACCGGAATAGGAAGCTTTTCGATGCGCTCAAAGAGCTCGTTGACAGGCTTCAGCGCGGCGATGACGTCCTGCTCGCTCGTGAAGGTTTCGAATTCACGGATATCGGCGCCGACGATGTAGCCGCGTTCCTTGCCCGACATGATAACCAGGCCACGGAGTTTGTGCGCCCGCGCCTCCGTCTCGACACGTCCGATGATCTCGCCGAGTTCTTCGATGGCGCGGCGGCCAAGGGAATTCATGCTTTCGCCTTCGCGATCGAAGATCGCCCAGGCGATGCCCTCACCGTCTATCGAAAAGCGCCAATCCTTGAGATTGAGACCGTTCGCGTCTGCCGCAACTTCCGTCATCGTTCACCTCAACACAAATAGACGGCCCGGATGTTATTCCGCCGCCAAGCTCTCCGAGCCACGAACGTTGTGGCCGAGCGTCACATAATTCGGTTTCACTTCCGCCGGATCGAAATGGTCGACCGCAATGACACGCGCGACGAGCTTTTCGACCTCGTGAAGCTGTTCGGCTTCCGCTTCGGTGATGACGCTCTTCGCGACCGCGTCGGCAAACCAGTCGCTGCCATGATAGCGCCGGACCAAGCCGTCGCGGATGGCTTTTTCGAACTTCTTCTCGACCGGCTCCGACGCGATGACCTTCTCGAGCGTGACCTCAAGGATGCCTGTCGGATCGTCGCCGTTTTTTGAGACGAAAATATCGCGCGTGAGACGGTCGCGGACTTCGCCCGGCTGCAAGACGTGACGGGCGACCCGATGGCCCAGCGCGTCAGAGGCCGGCTTGTAACGTCGGCCCAGGGGGAAGACGACGACGCGCATCAGCGGCCGGGCCCAGCCAACTGGAAAGTTTTCGATTGCGCCGCTCATGGCTTCCTGGAAGCGATAAAGCGCGTTTTGAGCTGCGAGTTCGACGATCAGCTCGTCACCTTCGGGACGTCCGTCGTCATCGTAGCGTTTCAGTGTCGCCGACAGCATGTAAAGCTCGGAGAGCGCATCGGCCATGCGGCCGGTGATTTTCTGCTTGGTCTTGAGGCCGCCGCCGAGAAGCGCGACCGTCAAATCGGCAACGAAAGCATACGACCTGCTGGCACGGCCGAGCTGTCGATACCAATGGGACATCCGCAACGCGTGCTCGGGGCCCTTGATGAAAGCGCCGCCCGTCAGGTTGTGAACGAAGCCGCCCGTCGCATTCGAAAGCGAAAATGCGATGTGGCTATTGAAAGCCTCTTCGAACGCATCGAGGCCGCGCTGTTTGTCGGGGTTCTGCGCCGCTTGGACTTCCTTATAGAGATAGGGATGCGAGCGCAGAGCACCCTGTGCAAACGTGATCAGCGTGCGCGTCAGGATGTTGGCACCTTCGACCGTGATACCCACCGGCACCATCTGATAGGCCGACTGCAGATAGTTCGCCGGGCCGTCGCAGATGCCGCGTCCACCGTGAATATCCATCGCGTCGTTGACGGCACGGCGCATCTTCTCGGTCGTCTGGTATTTCATCAGCGCCGAGATGACCGACGGCTTCTCGCCTCTGCTGACCATCGCCGCGGTCATGGCGCGTGCGGCCTCGTTGACGTAGGCGGTCTCGATGATACGGACGAGCGCTTCCTCAACGCCTTCCATGCGCGAGACCGGCAATCCGAACTGCTTTCGGATGCGCGCATAAGCCGAGGTGACGCGCAGCATCATCTTGGCGCCGGCGGTTGCCGAGGACGGGAGCGAGATGGCACGTCCGGCCGAGAGGCATTCCATCAGCATGCGCCAGCCGTGGCCGGCCATCTTGTCGCCACCGATGACCCAATCCATCGGGATGAAGACGTCGTTGCCCCAGTTGGGGCCGTTCGGGAACGCGGCGCCCGACGGCAGGTGCCTGCGGCCGATGTTGACGC